>JASEIZ010000060.1 GCA_030017395.1 Desulfobacterales bacterium
GTGATAAATGCAACTAAAATACGTCATCGTATTTATGCCAGCGTGTACTTAGTAATTACAAAAACGTTTTATAATGTGAATTACATTACCGTATTAAAAAAACTGTCGATATCAACGTCAGCAGGTATTATGTTTTATGTTAAGTGAAGTTACAAACACTATTTCTTCGTTATGGGTGATTTTTTCCTTTTCATTTCTTGTAGCATTGACCGGAGCCATGGCCCCGGGTCCGCTGCTTACATATACTATCATCAAGTCTGTACAATCCGGCAGGCGCGGTTACCTGATGGGTTTATGGATTATAACAGGTCATGCCATACTTGAAATGGCGATTATTATATTTCTGCTTTTTGGCTTCTCCTTTGTCCTGCAAAATATTATCGTTGTTAGAACCATAGGGATTGCAGGCGGAGCTTTGCTGATCTATTTCGGCTTATCCATTATTCGAGATGTACACAGGGGCAATATCCCGATATATTTTTTAAACCCGGTCAACGCAACGGATCACGAACCGCAAAAGCAAGCGTATCCCTCTGCAAAAACAAATAAGGGTCTTGATAATCCAATAATCGGCGGAATAGTAGTTTCCATGTCTAATCCCTACTGGTGGGTCTGGTGGGCCACTATAGGCTTTGCCTTTATGATTCAGTTTGATATTTCTTTCAAGCAGTGGCTAAAGCTGCTGGCCTTTTTTGCGGGGCATGAAGCCGGAGATCTTATCTGCTACCTGTTTGTTTCGATTTTATCCTGTTTCGGCCTGCGATATTTAAACAAAAACATATATTATGGAATTCTTGTATGCTGCGGAATTTTTATGATCCTGTTCGGCATATACATGGGTATTTCCCCATTCTACCATCCCCAAGTAAGATATTGATGTATGGAATCAGCGGCTTTTCTGCCGGCGCCCATTGCTAAAATTACCGTTGCCTGTCCGGTTACGATATCACCTCCGGCCCACACCCCTTTTTTGCTGGTTTTACCGGTTTCCGGATCTGCTGTAATATATCCCCACTTAGTTAACTTCAGCCCTTTGGTGGACTTTGTCAGCAGGGGATTAGCACCTGAACCAACAGCAATAACTGCCAGATCGCAGTCCATTTTAAACTCGGAACCTTTTATGGGGACAGGTCTGCGCCGTCCTGAATCATCGGGTTCGCCTAATTCCATTTTGAGACATTCCATGCCGGTAAGACGTCCCTGGTCATTGCCTAAAAAACGCACAGGATTAGTAAGCAGAAGCATTTCAATACCCTCTTCTTCTGCGTGGTGAATTTCCGCCGCTCTTGCAGGCATCTCTTTTCTTGATCGGCGATAGACAATGCGGACGGTTTCTGCTCCAAGACGCATTGCTGTGCGGGCGGAATCCATGGCGACATTTCCTGCGCCAAACACAGCCACATTTTTCCCCCTGACGATCGGCGTGTCATATTCCGGGAAAAGATAGGCTTTCATAAGATTGGATCGTGTAAGATACTCGTTTGCCGAATATACTCCGGAAAGATTCATGCCCGGGATTTTGATAAATGTCGGCAGACCTGCTCCAACACCGATAAAAACAGCATTAAACCCGTCTTGTTCAAAGAGTTCGTTTATTGAGCGGATGTTGCCGATAACAGAATCAAGCTTGATCTTGACTCCCTGGTTTTTCAGGAAATCTATTTCCGCCTCAACTATGGCCTTTGGAAGACGAAATTCAGGAATTCCGTAAAAAAGAACGCCTCCTGGTTTGTGAAGGGCTTCAAAGATAGTGACTTCATGTCCAAGCCTTATCAAATCCCCCGCAACGGTCAGGCCGGATGGTCCGCTGCCGATTACGGCAACCTTTTTGCCTGTAGGGGCGGGTTTTTCAGGTAGATCAACCAGATTATTAACACGCTCATAATCAGCACAAAATCGCTCCAGATTTCCTATTGCAACCGGTTCACCCTTTTTGGCTAAAATGCATTTACATTCGCACTGGATCTCCTGCGGACAAACACGACCCGTAACAGCAGGCAGGGCGTTTGTTTCTTTAACCGTTCTGGCAGCCGCGGCAAATTCTCCATTTGCAATAAGTGATATGAATTCCGGAATTTTCACCTGAACAGGACAACCAGTTACACAGCCCGGTTTTTTGCAGTTAAGGCAGCGTTTTGCCTCTTTAACAGCCGTATCAGGAGCGTAACCATAAGGCACTTCTTCAAAATTTCTTGCTCTTAGTTCAGGCAACTGCTCCGGCATGGACTGGCGGGAACAGCTTTTTTTCTTTTTTTCCATATGTTTTCTCTTTTAATTTTTTCTTTAAATCAACAGCATTCTAATCCTTTGCCCTGATCGTAAAACTGATAAGCCATTGCTTCGTTTTTCACATAAATCGACTTTCTTTTAAATATCTCTTCCCAGTCAACCTGATGTCCGTCAAACTCAGGGCCGTCAACGCAGGCAAACCTGGTTTCCCCCCCAACCGTCACGCGGCAGCATCCACACATGCCTGTGCCATCAACCATAATCGGATTTAAGGCAACAAGGGTTTTGATGTTATATGGTCTTGTAATATTAGAACAGTTCATCATCATGAAAGTGCAGCCCACAAAATAGCTTCTATTAATTTTTTCATTGTTTTGCACCAGTTTTGTGAGAACATCCGGTACCATGCCCTTTGACCCCCTGGAACCATCGGCTGTACCGACAAACACTTTATCAGAAACCTCTTTCAGTTGTTCTTCCAGATAGATGAGGTAAGCGCTTCGAGCCTCTATGATTATTATAACCTTGTTTCCCACCTCTTTCATAGCACGTGCAACAGGATAAACAGCCCCTATACCATAGCAACCTCCCCCGCAGACAACAGTGCCGAATTTGTCAATACGGGTCGGCTTGCCAAGGGGTCCTGAAACGCTATACAAGGCGCCTCCGCTCTTAATGCGCGCCATCTTGGCGGTCGATATGCCAACTTCAAGGAAAAATATCGTAATCGTGCCTTTTTCAATATTCCAGTCTGATATGGTAAAAGGCACTCTTTCCCCTGTTTCATCCGGCATAATAAGGACAAACTGGCCCGGTCTTGCTTTTTCCGCAATACCCGGCGCTTCAATTTCTATAATATGTACGTTAGGTGCTATCTCATCTCTACGGACTACCTTGTACATCTTATCCTCCAAAAATCTTGCTATGCAAAATCTTAAGGTCAGAAACCATTTCGGTTAAATCAAAGCCCCTGTAATGCCAAAGCGGTTTTTTATGCAACACACCTTTCTTTGACCGAACTGTTTTCTTAACAGGTGTCAGTGTAAACTTTTTCTTTAATTTTAAATCCCGGATGCCATGCCCGGAAATCAATGGATTAACTCTGCATATTTCATCAAAAACTTCCGAAGCACTTGAAAACTCAAAGCCTTTAACATTCATCTTTTCAGCTATCTTACATATTATTGTCCAGTCAGGCATAGACATTCCAACAGGTTTTGCTCCGGCTTGGAGGCGCTGGACTCTTTGTTCAAGAGAAGTAATGGTGCCGTCTTCTTCTGTAAAGGCAGCGGCAGGAAATACAATATCGGCTGTTTCAAAAAGCGGCGAAGGATATATGTCATGAAGCACTAAAAAATCAAGCCGTTCAAGAGATATTTCCCGCGGAATTTCTCCGCCGGTAACATACAAAGCCTTTATAGAACCTTCGACAGCAGCATTAAGGATGGCAGGATAATTTAATCCAGGTTTCTTCGGCAACATGGCAGACCAGCTTTTTTCAAATGTGGACAAACTGTCTTTATCTGCAATATTCTGATAACAGGGAAGAAAATCAGGCAAGGCTCCCATATCAGCGACTCCCTGGCTGTTTGCTCCATCCATAAGCGGAACAAGACCTGCAGGGCTGCCGGCAAGGAGAAGTATATTAAAAAGCATGCCTATAATCTGCATCGGGTCATCACATTCTAATATTTTTGATCCATACAGTATAGAACCCCTGCCTGATGGAAGGATGGTGGATGTCAGTTTTTCAATCATATCCCGAGAAATGCCGCAAGTTCCAGCAATTGTTTTAATGTCAATCTCTTTGAGAGAGTTTTTAAATTCGTCAAAATCATTGCATTGGCTGGTTACAAATTTGCTGTCAAAGCCTTTTTTTTCAACAATTATCTTTAATATGCCGGCAAGCAGCGGGAAATAACCGGACGGCTCAACAGAAATACAGGAATCAAATAGTCTGGAGTTAATATTTTGCTTAGAACCTATTAATGAAACAAAAGCCCCACGCTTTTTTGCCTGATTAATCTTAACCGTCAGTACCGGATGTGAGGCAGCAATATCGCCGCCCACTACAATTATCCATCCGGATTTTGCAATATCTTCAATTGTTCCATCTCCCATGTTTGAGCGCTTAATCCGGGATTGAATGACCGGGCCTGAAAAAAATGAAGATGTATCAATATTGTTTGTTCCAATACAGACACGGGCAAATTTTTGCAGAAGATAGGCTGCTTCATTTGTAAGGAAAGGGGATGCTAAAAAGGCTGTTTCACCAGGAAGATATTTGCCGAGCCTTGCAGCCGCCAGTTCAGTTGCTTCATCCCATGTTGCAGGGACAAGCCTGCTGTTTCGTCTTATAAGGGGGTATTTCAGCCGGCTTGCCCCGTTAACAAGAGCGGGAATGGCAAAACGGCCTCTAACGCAAGCCTGTCCCTGATTGGCAGGGCCTTCTGAGTCGGGACGGACAGCCACGATCTTCTCCCATTTTGTTTCCAGCTTTAAACTGCATCCAACAGAGCATAAGGCACATGTTGTGGTTGTCACTTTGTCGGGAATACCATGCCATTTGCTTCCCCTGGCGGAAAGTGCGCCGGTTGGGCAGGCATCAACACAGGCTCCGCAGAACCGGCATCCGCCGTCAAGATGTGATTTGTTAAATGCCGTACCTACTTTTGTATCATGTCCCCGCTTTGTTAAGGAAATAGCCCCAACCCCTCTTATCTCCTGGCAAACCCTTACGCATCGTCCGCAAAGAATGCAAAGATTATAATCACGATCAAAAAAGGGGTCTTCTCTTTCAAGGGGAAGGTTTTTGTATGTAAAAGGGAATCGAATTTCTTTGATTCCAAGATATTCCGTTACCTGTTTGAGCTCACACCCGCCCTTGTTGGGACAAAAAGCACACCCTGTTACACGTCCGCTTTTTGTGGGACATATATTATAATGACCGCACAGATCTTTTTGATCGCAGATAATACATGAATTCGGATGTTCTGAAAGGATGAGTTCCAACACGTTTTTTCGTAACTCATTAAGTTCAAGATCGTTTGCGGTGATTTTCATTCCTTTGGCAGCAGGAGTTGTGCAGGCAGGGGGAAATCCCCGCATATTTTCTATTTTAACGAGACACAGCCGGCAGGCTCCAAAGGGCAGCAGACCGGAATAGGTGCATAAAGTAGGTATATAAATCCCGTTAGCCGCCGCAACTTCAAGAACCGTGGCTCCTTCTTTGAAGTCAACCTCTTTTCCATCGATAGTTAACATCGACATTATCCTTTTTCAAAAGTCTCTTTCTACGTCAAAAAACCCGGTTGTCTTTTCAACCGCCCCATATTTAGAAGGGCACACCTGATAACAGATCCCGCACTTAACACATATGGATTCGTTGATGATATGCAGCTTTTTCTTTTTACCGGTTATCGCATCTGCGGGACATTTTTTTCGGCAGAGGCCGCAGCCCGCACATTTTTCTTCGAGAATAGCGTATTTTATCAAGTCTTTGCAAACCAGGGCAGGACAACTTTTATCAATTATGTGAGCTTCATATTCGCTGCGGAAGTAACGCAGCGTTGATAAAACAGAATTAGGCGCTGTCTGGCCCAGGCCGCATAAAGAAGCATTTTTAATTGTTTCAGCCACACTGCTTAATTTGTCTATGTCGGCTATTTCTCCTTTGCCGGATTTAATTCTTTCCAGTATGTCAAGCATTACCTTTGTGCCTATCCGGCACGGGGAGCATTTTCCGCATGATTCAGCCTGGATAAAAGAAAGAAAATAGCCGGCAACATCAACCACGCAAGTCTCTTCATCCAGAACGATAATGCCGCCTGATCCCATAATGGAGCCCGCTGACATTAAAGATTCATAATCAACCGGCAATGATGAGAGCTCGGCGGGAATACAGCCTCCGGAAGGTCCGCCGGTTTGAACAGCCTTGAATTTCTTGTTGTCTGCAATCCCTCCGCCTATATCAAAGATGATTTTTTTAAGAGGGGTGCCCAGAGGAACTTCAATTAATCCGGTTTGTTTTACTTTGCCCACCAGGGAGAATGTTTTGGTTCCTTTGGAAGATTCTGAACCAAAACCCGCAAACCACTCGCCGCCTTTGCGCATTATCGTAGCAAGAGTTCCAAGCGTTTCTACATTATTAATAATGGTCGGTTTTCCCCAAACGCCGGAAATGGCAGGAAAAGGCGGCCTTGGCATGGGCATGCCCCTTTTCCCCATGACGGAAGCAATAAGGGCTGTTTCCTCGCCACATACAAAAGCGCCTGCACCTTGTTTTATCTTTATATCAAAACTGAAATCGCTTCCTAAGATGTTCTTGCCAAGCAGGTTGTAAAATTTCATTTGAGAGATTGCATGTTCCAGCCTTTTGATAGCCAGGGGATATTCAGCCCTGATGTAAATATACCCGTGGTTGGCGCCGATTGCATAAGCGCCTATAAGAAGACCTTCCAACACTGCATGGGGGTCGCCTTCCAGGAGAGAGCGATTCATAAAAGCTCCGGGATCACCCTCATCAGCATTGCAAATAAGGTACTTGTCGTCGCTTTGAACATTATGGCAGATTTCCCATTTTTTCCATGTAGGAAACCCGGCGCCTCCACGGCCCCTGATGCCGGAAGTCTTTATTACATCAATAACTTCTAAGGAATTCATCTCAAGAGCCTTTTTTACACCAAGATATCCATCCCTTGCGATATAGTGATCAATTTGATCCGGATCAATAATACCGCAGTTTCTTAGTACAAGCCTTGTTTGATGTTTAAGCATGGGATATTCAAAAAGCCCGGATATGCCGCTTATCCGGCCATTCCCTAATGTTCCCAAAGCAAGGTCGGGTCTTGGGTTGTTATTTATGAGATAATCCTCCAATAGTTTCTTGATTTTTCCTGGAGTAATTTTTCCGTAACACACAGGCGGAGATCCGTTTTTCTGGATATAGATAAGAGGTTCAAGAAAGCATGGACCTATGCAGCCGACTTCCACCAGGCTGATATTCAGGTTAAGCTCCTTTGATATTTGTCTGATTTCTTCTGCAACCGCTTCTATTCCTGCTGCACGGCCGCATGTTGCTGCGCCAAGATATATAACAGGAGTATCGCTGGATTGCAGAGCTTCCCATTTGGCAACCGCTTTTTCCCTGATTTCAGCAAAATCCATCTTTACTCCTTTTCATCAGACGAACTATATCTGGAGATAATTTTTTCAACCTTTGGACCAGCGACATTCGGATATATCTTATCATCCACAACAATAACCGGAGCAAGAGCGCAACACCCCATACAGGCGACACGCTCGAGGCTGAAAGCAGAATCCAGAGTGGTTTGACCCGGCTTAATGTTCAGAATGTTTTCCGTCCTGTCCAACAGCTGCTCGCCGCCCCTGACATGACAGGCTGTTCCAAGACAGACCTTTACCATGTGATCTCCGGGCTTTGTATATCGAAACTGTGTATAAAATGTGGCTACGCCGTATATTTCATGTTCGGACATGTTCATATCCATGGCGATCGTTGATATCGCATCTTCGGATATGAATCCGGTTTTTTCCTGAACAGCCTGGAGGATAGGTATAAGACTTCCTTTTTCGCCCTGATACGGTTTGATGATATCCTTAATTGTGTTTTTCATAATATTACACCTAATATTATTAATTTTTAGTTGCGGACACACACGGACGAACACAGATTTTCATTGTCTTGATTGCGGCTGTCTGTATAGCTCACTTAATCTAAAAAAGCAAATCAACACTAATGCAGACAGTGTTATAAAAAAATCCGAAAGTTAGAATCGTTGCCTATAATTGTCAAGAAACGTTATAAAATCAACTCAAAATATTGATACTTTCAACTTTGATGGTCTCGTAAAAAGTCTTGAAATCGTCATGCCGGACTTGATCCGGCATCCAGAACGCATTGAATTTACTGGATTCCGGCTTTCGCCGGAATGACGGAAAAGAGAACTTTTCGACTTTTTACGAGTTCATCAACTTTTACCTGTATAAACTTTGCAAAAAATCTAAAAAAATGCCATTGCGAGGGAGCAAAGCAATCTCATACAAGGAGCAAAACCAAATGACTCTTGATGAAATTATAAAATCGGCAAAGGGAGAAAAAGAATCGGATATTCTATTAACCAACGCCAGGATTATCAATGTCTTTTCCGGCGAAATCGTTGTTGGCAACATAGCTATAGCAGACGGTTATATTGTCGGGTTTGGTTCATATTCAGCAAAAAAAACAGTAGATATGAAGAAGCGGTTTGTCTGTCCTGGCTTTGTTGATTCTCATTTTCACATCGAAAGTTCAATGGCATGTATCACCGAGTTTGCACGAGCCGTAATTCCATTTGGCACAACAACGGTTATTGCAGACCCGCATGAAATAGCAAATGTGCTTGGGGCAGACGGAATAAATTATATGCTCGAATCAAGCAAAAACCAGCCCATGAATATATATTTCACTCTTCCCTCATGTGTTCCTGCAACCGATATGGAAACCTCCGGAGCCAGGCTTGGCGCAGATGATCTTTCCCTTTTTATGGGCGACGACAGGATAGTTGCTCTGGCTGAAATGATGAATTATCCAGGCGTAATATATAGAGACCCTGAAGTATTAAAAAAAATCGACTTGGCAAAAGCACACGGAAAACCTGTTGACGGACATGCTCCGGGGCTGACAGGAAAGGATCTTTATGCATATATTGCAGCGGGAATCTCAAGCGACCATGAATGCACGACAGCCAGGGAAGCCAAAGAAAAACTCGATGCAGGCATGCACATTATGATTCGTGAAGGAACAGCAGCCAAAAATCTATTATCACTCATTCCCATTGTCAATGAAAGATCCTCGAGCCGTATTATGTGGTGTACGGATGACAGGCATCCACATGACATTCTTGAAGAAGGTCATATCGATTCAATGGTGCGAAAAGCCGTATATAGAGGTATAGATCCTGTTATTGCCATTCAGATGGCAACAATAAATCCTGCCAATTATTTTGGCATAAGCGATGTTGGTGCAATCAGCCCGGGAAGACGCGCCGATTTGGTTGTTTTTTCCGATCTTCACAGCCTCCGCATTGAAGAGGTTTATTATGGTGGTGTTCTGGTTGCACAAAAAGGTAAAATATTACCGGGAATAAAAAAACCGGCTCCCGCGGCATTTCAGCCATCCATGAATGTTGGCAACAAAGAAATCGATTTTTCTATCCCAGCGCAGACAAAGCGTTTAAGAGTTATTGACATTATTCCTGACCAGATAATAACCAATCAGAGTATTGTGGAAGCTGTGGTGTCCGGCAATAAGGTTGTTTCCGACATTACTCTGGACATTTTAAAAATTGCCGTTGTAGAAAGACACACAAGCTCCGGCAATATCGGAAAAGGCTTTGTCCGTGGTTTTGGATTAAAGCGCGGAGCCCTGTCATCGAGTGTTGCACACGACTCTCACAATATAATAGTTGTTGGGACAAACGACGAAGACATGAAAGCAGCGGTAGAAGCTGTAATTAAAATAGGCGGGGGCCTGGCAGCCTCGTGCGACAATAAAATATGCGCCACTCTTCCGCTTCCTATAGCAGGGCTGATGTCTCAGGAGCCTGTTTATGCTGTGAGAGAAAAACTGGACAAACTGCTTGAAGTTGCGCGAGGTTTTGGGACAAGCTTGAATGACCCATTTATGACATTATCCTTTTTAGCGCTTCCGGTTATTCCCGAGCTAAAGATCACTGATAAGGGGCTTGTGGATGTAAAGCGGTTTTGTATAGTGCCGCTTTTTGTAGATTAATAATGAATTTTAAAGAAAAAGAAAAAAGATTGATAGAGCTTTATGAGGAATTTGAAACACAAGTTCTGAGATATAAAGAAAAAGCTATTTGTAAACCAGGCTGCGCTTATTGCTGCATACATTTTGGGGTATTGGATATAATAACCATTGAGGGGCTTATTATATG
>JASEIZ010000061.1 GCA_030017395.1 Desulfobacterales bacterium
TTTAGGAGCCCGGTTTCACCGGGCTCCTAAATAAAATCAATCTTTTTTTTAACAAAATAAAAGGAAACGGCAAGCTCACCGAAATATACAATAAATATTATACTGATATAGATAATTTTGACTATGTTGATCTTAGAAAATATCATATAAGACTTAAAACCAGATTGCCCCAATACAGCCAACTTATTAAGGATGTGTCGAACAGATACGGATTTGACTGGAGGCTGATAGCTGCTCAGATATATCAGGAGTCTCATTTTAAACCTGCGTCAATAAGTTATGCAGGAGCTTGTGGTCTTATGCAGCTGTCCCGGTCAACTGCTGAAAGCCTCGAAGTAGATGATATATTTGATCCGGAACAAAATATTAATGCCGGAGTGCGGCATCTAAGGGACTTATACGATTATTTTGATGAGAATGATGGTTGGGACAGATTATTTATAGCTCTTGCCGCCTATAATGTCGGCCAGGGGCATATGCTGGACGCGCGGAATCTTGCAAGAAAAATGAACCTTGATCCGGACAAGTGGTCTTCTATGGAAAAAACTCTGCCGCTTTTGCGATATCAAAGGTATTATAAAAATGCTAAATATGGTTATTGCAGCGGAGAAGAACCAATAAAATATGTTAAGCAGATAATGATTTATTACGATATTCTTAGACGTAGAAGCTTAGAATTTACTGCAGATGAAAAGGCTTTTAAGAACATGGACGTCAAAGGGTAAAAGGATTGCGGCGTGGCAGTTCATTTTTTAGTGCGCCCGGCTGGATTTGAACCAGCGGCTTTCAGCTCCGGAGGCTGACGCTCTATCCCCTGAGCTACGGGCGCACAGTTTTGAAGGTTTCACATTATAATTATTTAATCGGCGCTGATAAGTCAAGAGTCTCTTTTACTTCTCCAACAAGGTATAAAGAGCCCGTGACGCAAATTGCATCATTAACAGACGTTGTTTTAATTGCATATTTAATAGCTTTGCCGACGTCATGGATAATCTCTATATCCTGAATGATTTTCTTTGCTGCATGAAATAATCTTTCCGGAGATAAAGCTCGATCGATATTAGGGCGGGTTAATATTGCCTTTTTACAAAGAGGGAGAAGGCAGGCGAGCATTGCCGCATAAGGTTTGTCGTCCAGTATGCCTGCGACAAGCGTTATTTTTCGTTTAGCCATATTTTCGGACAGAAATTTTGCGAGATAGCGGGTGGCAATTAAATTATGTGCTCCGTCAAGGAGGATAAGCGGAGAGGAGGAGACTATTTCCAGCCTTCCGGGCCATCTGTTTTGTGCGAGGCCATGTTTAATATTCTGGAAGGAAAGGTTTGCTTTATTCTGGTTGAGTATTTCGCATGCGGCAAGGACAATGGCTGCATTATCAATCTGGTGGCTGCCGAGCAGACCTGTGCGCATATTTCTCCATACTGTGTTGATTCCAAAATAGGAAAAGCTTTTATCTTTGTTTCTCCTGATACGGAATTCATTGCCAAGGCGATAAAAAGGGGCGGATTGTTTTGCGGCTATCTTTTTTAACACCGAGACCGCTTTTTTTTGTTTTACACCGGCAATAACAGTGACCGATTTTTTTATTATGCCTCCTTTTTCAGATGCTATTTGGCTTATAGTGCTTCCCAGATATTTTTTATGTTCGACAGATATATTGGATATTATAGAAACGACCGGTTTTATAATATTTGTCGCATCAAGTCTTCCTCCCATGCCTGTTTCTATTACAGCCCATTCAACCTTTTGCCTGCTGAATTCATAAAAGGCCATTGCTGTTGTTAATTCAAAAAAGGTTGCTTCAGGGTCTTTTGGTATAACCTTATTTACAGCCTTATAGGCTTCTACAACTCTTTTATCCGACACAGGAAGATTGTTTATGCGGATCCTTTCATTAAAATTTACAAGGTGAGGTGAAGTATATAGGCCGACTTTATATCCGGATAGTTGCAGAATTGAAGAAAGAGCAGAGGCGATCGATCCTTTTCCGTTTGTTCCGGCTACATGTATGCATGAAAAATCACTTTGCGGATTATTCAGGCTTTTTAAAATATCTGAAATGGTTGAAAGACCGAATTTTATTCCGAACTTTTTGAGGCTATTCATAGCCTTCATGCAATTAATATAAGAATCTTTTGGATGCATATTAATAAAAAAACCCGGCAGAATTAATATTCATGCCGGGTTAATTTTCCATACAAACTTTGTATTATCTATATCTCGAAGCTGTAATTCTTCGCCTTCTTAAGGCTTCACGCTGCTTGCGACGTTTGTGCTCACTCGGCTTTTCATAGCTTTTTTTGAGTTTTAATCTTTTAAAAAGCCCGTCGTTTTGAATCTTTTTTTTCAAAATGCGCATAGCCTTTTCAAGATCATTGTCGAAAACCTTGACCTGAATCTCCTTCAAACTCCTCGCCCCCTTCTTTCCATCAGATGAATATGGCTTAAAGCTTTTGCAAACCGCTTCAAACCATTAATATTTTTCGATGGTTATTAACGAACCTCAATATTGATGGCTTCGTAAAAAGTCAAAAAATACCGTTTTACGTCATTCCGGCGAAAGCCGGAATCCAGTAAATTCAATGCGTTCTGGATGCCGGATCAAGTCCGGCATGACGATTTCGGGACTTTTTACGAGTTCATCAATATTAAAATTGAATAATTTAGTCTAAAACATATCTTTAAGCAAGAAAAATATTTTCTGTAAATACAAAACATCAAACACAGGACAAGAAATTGAAAAGTTTTCTCGCATGGTCAGGCTTGCTTTTACAGCTTCGAAATAAGCTCTACAGTAACATCCTTTACGCTTGGTTTGCCGTCAAGTGTTATATATTTAATAGAGTCGTCTTTAACGGCAAGATCTTTAAAATAGTAAGATGCTGCAAGTGTGCCGTTTTCGGTATTATAGTAAATACCGTGTCGTTTGCTTATTGCTTCCTCATCCTGGTCATCAGCCCTTTTGCTTAATTCACCTCCGCACACTCTGCATTTGTCTCCATCAGGTTTAATGGCATCAATAAAAATGTTGTTTGGATGATTATTGTTATTAACACAGAGCCTGCGTCCCATAATCCTGTTTTTGGCGATTTCGCTGTCAAGAATTATTTCAACTACAATATCGAGTTTCATATTAGCCTTCTTAAGCGATTCATCCAGTTTTATTGCCTGCGTCTTGTTTCTTGGAAAACCATCAAGAAGCCACCCGTTTTTACAATCATCCTGCTGAAGGCGGTCGAGTATCATAGGAATTGTAATTTCATCAGGCACCAGATCTCCTTTGTCGATATATTCCTTGGCTTTTGCTCCTAATTCTGTTCCTCCTTTAATGTTGTCACGAAATATAGCTCCTGACTCAACATGAGGAGTGTTGTATTTATCCTTTAGAATAGTCCCCTGAGTTCCCTTGCCGCTGCCGTTTGGTCCAAAAAACAAAATGTTCATTAAATTCTCCTTTCATAAATAATTACAATAAGTTTTTTATATAACTCCTTAATATTCCATTTAATAGCAAATAAATAGCGGGATAGATTAACCGCAGTATTTTTTACGCTGCGTTTGTTTTTAGCTTTACTATTAAAATAGCTATATCTTGTCAAGAACTGATAAATCTGATAAATTTAATTTTTTACAGGTTTGTCAAAAAATTTTTTACCAGCCTGAGGGCTTCCTGTCTTGTGTTGATTTTATTAGACAGCCTTTCTTCTTGAACAATCTTCAGTATTTTTTTAAATAAAGGCGAAGGTGTCAGGCCGAACTCATGAATCAGGTCGTAACCTGTTATAAGTGGCGGCTTTGTTCTCTCCCGCATAAAATCCGAAAAAAAATCGTGAACCATGTTTTTTGCAAATTCGATAAACGCCGCGTCTCTGCCTGTGCGTTGCACGCAGACAGGGCTTACATCTTCTTTGTTACCTTTTCCTTGAATATCGGCAATTGTATGAAGCAATAAAGCAGGGGCATTATTGCCATATTTTATAAAGAATCGTGTCATACTTTTTTTTGTTAATATTTTTTTTTGGTGAGACATAAAAAGAAATAACGGCCTTATATGGTTGCGTACAATAAAATCTATATAATATCTTTCATCATTTGAAAGTTTCAGTCTTTTGCTGATTTTGTTTGCCATATCAGCTCCCTTTTTACCGTGGCCGTAAAAATGAATATTGCCTTGATTGTCGATACTTCGCGCAGCAGGCTTCCCGATATCATGCAGAAGGATTGCTAATTTTAGAAGGTATCCTTTGTTTTTATTAAGCTGCTTTATGTTTTGGTTGTATGTTTCAGGTATATACCCCGAATAATCATTAAGGATTTTTTCAAGACAGCAAAAAGCCTTCATTGTATGGTCAAAAACATCATAAGAATGATACTTGTTTTGCATGCATTCTTTTAATGTGTTGAGTTCGGGAAAGATTTCACAAAGAAGTCCGGCGTTTGCCATTTGGGATAAATAGTAATATGCCTTATATGACCTGAGTATCTTGAAAAATTCTGTCCTGACCCGTTCCCCTGCTGAGTTTTTAATAAGCTTTACATCTTTTTTAATCGCAGAAAATGTTTGTGGATCGATTTTAAAATCAAGGGCTGCACATATCCTGTATGCCCTTATCATTCGTATAGGATCCTTTATAAAAACCTGTTTTGATACAGCACTAATTTTTTTGTCGGTAAGATCCTGTATGCCGCCGAACGGGTCGATAATTTTGCCTGAAGATAAAGAATATGCCAGAGCGTTGATTGTAAAGTCTCTTTTATTAAGGTCTTCTTCAATCGAGACATCATTTATTGATGAAATATCAAAAATTTTATTGCCTGATACAACACGGATTATCATATGCCCTGGTTTTCCCATCCTGACAATCCTGCCCGATGTTTTAGAGGCAATATTTTTTGCGAATTGTTCTGGATTTCCTAAAACAGCGATGTCATAATCAATTGGAGATAGACCTAAAAGAAGATCTCTGATTGAACCGCCTACAAGATATGCGTTTTTTATTTTGGGAATAATATTTGAATTGATTTGAATCATAAGATTATTAAATCTAACATATCTTAAAAGTTAATTTTTTTCAATGAGCCATAATAAAAAAAATCAGGTAAAAACCTATGATTAAAATTGCTGTGACAGGCGGCGCCGGTTCTGGAAAAACATCTGTTTGCAACCGGTTCAAAGAGTTAAGCGTAAAGGTCATCAGTTCAGATATTCTCGCAAGAGAGGCGGTTGCAGAGGGTTCGACCGCTTATAATAAGATTGTTAATTATTTCGGTAAAAAGGTGTTGACAGAGGATGGGAGTTTAAATCGTCGAATGCTGCGCAGAATTATCATTAATGATAATTCTGCAAAAGAGGCTCTTGAGAGCTTTATACACCCTGAAATAACAAAACTGATGCATTCACATATTATTAAAGCAGAAAAGGATGAAAACCATATTGTGATGGTAGAGGTTCCGCTTCTTTTTGAATTAGGCATAGAGGGTTGCTTTGATATAGTTATCGTTGTAATTGCAGACCGTAAACTGCGCATAAAAAGGCTTATGGATCGCGATGATGTTTCTCGTGAAGATGCCGAAGCCCTCTTGAACCATCAATTGCCGGATGAAGATAAGGCGGCGCGGGCTGAATTTGTAATAAAAAATGACGGTTCATTTGCCCGTATGATACGATCTGTTGATCATCTTTACAAAGATCTGGTTAAAAAATATGTAAAAGAGCTTGAAAGTGCTTGACAAATACAAAATTATACTTTAATTTTTCTAAAATTAAAGCATTAAATTTACTTGTTGGAGAGAATACCTCGTTAATTTCTTCAGTTAAGACCTTTGATTTTATCCCGTTTTTTTTAAAGCCTTTTACAGATTCCATTTTCTGTTTGATTTTTGCATAAGCTATATAGATTGCGATATTTGACTTGAGACCTTTATAAACATCCCCTTTTGCTTCATTAGCGCTTTAGTAAATCGCCTATGTCAGGTTCAAGTATAATTTTGAGCTTTGAAGATTTCCTGCAGCAAACTGCAGAGAATCTTCGACCGTAAGGAAGTTAGCCATTTTTAGATTCGCTCGCTAACCCCGCAGCAAGCTACGGGGGATGCGCTCGCTATTGCGGTTCAATTTTGATGGCCTCGTAAAAAGTCAAAAAGTTCTCTCTTCCGTCATTCCGGCGAAAGCCGGAATCCAGTAAATTCAATACGTTCTGGATGCCGGATCAAGTCCGGCATGACGATTTCGGGACTTTTTACGAGCTTGTCAATTTTTAATTATGAATAAAGAAAAACACTTTATTGACCAGAGCCCTTCTTAAACAGAAAAAGCAGAGCATGTAAAGTTAAGTATTTTTGAAGTCCCCAGCCGCAAGCAGCGGGGGATGCGCTTGCTTTTGCGGTTCAGTAGTATCTAACAGGAAGGATAAAATATTTTGAGAGGTAAAAATTTAATGAATGTAGTTAAACTAAAAGACAAAAAAATAAATGAACTTATGCAGATGGCCAAAAAATTTCAGATTGACGGTGCTTCAGGAATGAGGAAGCAGGAACTTATTTTTGCATTACTTCAGGCACAGATTGAAAAAAACGGGCAGATATTTGGAGAAGGCACACTGGAGATACTGCCTGACGGTTTTGGGTTTTTAAGAGCGCCTGATTACAACTACTTGCCGGGGCCTGACGATATATATGTATCACCATCACAAATACGTCGATTCAATCTCAGGACCGGCGATACCATATCAGGTCAGATCCGTCAGCCAAAGGAAACCGAGCGGTACTTTGCATTATTAAAGGTCGAGGCCGTTAATTATGAAGATCCGGAAAAGGCAAGGGATAAAATACTTTTTGACAACCTGATCCCGCTTTATCCAGACAGGAAGATGCAGCTTGAAAACTCTTCCGATAATTATTCTATGCGTATTATGGATCTTATGACTCCTATCGGATTTGGCCAAAGGGGGCTGATCGTTTCGCCGCCCAGATCAGGGAAAACAATGCTTTTGCAAAACATTGCGAACAGCGTTATCGCGAGTCACAAAGATATTATTCCGTTTGTGCTCCTTATTGATGAGCGTCCCGAAGAGGTTACCGATATGGCGAGATCGGTAAATGCTGAAGTTATAAGTTCAACTTTTGATGAGCCTGCTGAAAGACATGTTCAAGTTGCTGAAATGGTTATTGAAAAAGCAAAAAGGCTGGTAGAACATAAAAAGAATGTGGTTATCCTTCTCGACAGCATAACAAGACTGGCGCGGGCATATAATTCCGTTATGCCGCCAAGCGGGAAGATCCTGTCAGGAGGAGTTGATTCAAATGCGCTTCAACGTCCTAAACGTTTTTTTGGGGCTGCCAGGAATATTGAGGAGGGCGGAAGCCTGACTATTATTGCAACTGCCCTAATTGATACAGGAAGTCGCATGGACGAAGTTATTTTTGAAGAGTTCAAGGGCACGGGAAACCTGGAGATTGTATTAGATCGCAGACTTTCCGACAAGCGGCTGTTTCCTGCGATTGACATCAAGAAATCGGGCACACGGAAAGAAGAATTACTTCTTGATAAGGAAATACTTACCCGCGTATGGATATTGAGAAAGGTTCTTTCTTCATTAAATTCTGTTGACAGTTTGGAATTTTTGCTTGAAAAAATGAGCGGAACAAAAGATAATAAATCATTTTTGGCTGGTATGAATGCATAAAACTAACAAACAGGGGGTTTATAAAACATGAAAACAGGAATTCATCCTGAATATTATGAAACATCGATAAGGTGCGCGTGCGGAAATATCATCGAGGTTGGTTCTACCAAGGAGGATATTAGAGTTGAAAT
The DNA here is from genome assembly GCA_030017395.1 of Desulfobacterales bacterium. Taxonomy (GTDB): domain Bacteria; phylum Desulfobacterota; class Desulfobacteria; order Desulfobacterales; family ETH-SRB1; genus Desulfaltia. The sequence goes on from JASEIZ010000061.1 coordinate 7,817, forward strand.
CTGTTCAAAATGTCATCCTTTTTTTACAGGTAAACAAAAACTCATAGATACAGCGGGTCGAATTGAGCGTTTCCGCAAAAAATATGAAAAATTTCATAACGATCAAGAAAAATAGCTTTTTTACGTACACTTTATATTAGGAAATCACACCACAGAGGACACAAAGATAGGCATTGGTTAACAGCTTCTTTGTGTCCTTCGTGGTTTAATCCAATCTGTTTCTGTATGGGGATATGTAGTTAAACTTATGTTTGATAAATTAAAAGGGGTTGAAGAACGCTTTGTAGAGCTTGAAAAACTTTTAAGCGATCCAAGTATATTACAGGATCAGGATGCATACCAAAAATATAGCAGGGAGCATGCTGATTTAAACAAGATTGTCAGGATTTTCAGGCTTTATAAACAAACATTAACGGATCTTGACGGCAGCATGGATCTGTTAAAGGATGTAGACTCCGATATAAAAGATATGGCTCGTGATGAGGTTGACGCTCTTACAATTAAAAAGAAAGGTTATGAGGATGAACTAAAAAGGCTGCTTATTCCTGCGGATCCTCTTGATGAGAAAAATGTTATCGTCGAGATACGTGCGGGCACAGGTGGTGAAGAGGCAGGTCTTTTTACGAGCGATCTTTTCAGGATGTACAGCAGGTATGCTGAAAGCAGAAACTGGAAAGTCGAGATCATGAACCATCACGCAACAGGTGTCGGCGGTTTAAAAGAGATTGTTGCGATGATTCATGGCAAAGGTGCATACAGCCGTTTTAAATATGAAAGCGGCACTCATCGTGTTCAGCGCGTTCCAGCAACAGAGGCTCAGGGAAGAATACACACATCTGCTGTTACTGTTGCTGTACTGCCGGAAGCAGAGGATGTTGAAGTCAACATTGATCCTGCTGATATCAAGGTCGATGTATTCCGGTCGAGTGGCCCAGGAGGCCAATCGGTCAACACAACAGATTCTGCAGTACGTATTACCCATCTTCCCACAGGGTTGGTGGTTACATGTCAGGATGAGAAATCCCAGCTAAAAAACAAAAACAAGGCGATGAAGGTACTCAGAGCTCGTCTTCTTGACAGTATCATCAAGGAACAGAACGAACAAAGATCCGAAGATCGAAAAAGCCAGATAGGCAGTGGAGATCGTAGCCAAAGAATCAGGACATATAACTTTCCCCAGGGAAGAGTTACCGATCACCGTATTGGGCTGACCCTGTACAAGCTGGAAAATATTCTACTGGGTGATATAGACAAAATAATAGACGAGCTTTCAACATTTTATCAAAGCCAGGCTTTACAGAATGCAGGATCAATTGAAGACCAGCGCCAATGAATGGACCATACTTGACATCATTAAGTGGACCACCTCCTATTTTCAAACCCACGATATAGACAACCCGAGGGCGGCAGCCGAAATACTTCTTGCGCATGCCTTAAAATCAGACAGAATAGATCTGTATATGCGTTACGATCAACCACTTTCAGAAAAAGAACTTGCGCTTTTTAAGGCTTTAGTAAAAAGGAGGATAGCAAGAGAGCCGATTGCTTATATTGTGGGAATTAAGGGATTCTGGTTGATGGATATTGCTGTTACCAAGGATGTTCTTATTCCCCGCCCGGAGACCGAACATCTTGTTGAGACAGCGCTTTCTCTTTTGCCAATAAATTCAGCGCTTGATTCTTGTAATATCCCCAAACGTATTTTAGAGCTTGGCACAGGTTCCGGAGCAATAATTTGTGCTCTTGCATTGCATCGTCCCGAGCATATTTTTATTGCTTCAGATCGTTCAATTAAGGCTGTTGAACTGGCCGAAAAGAATGCAAAACATCATAATCTTAATAAAAAAATCATGTTTTTTTCAGGTGATTGGTTTATGCCGTTAAAAGAAGATACCCATCTGTTTGATATGATAATATCAAATCCGCCGTATATTAACACCAGGCTTATCAATAAGCTTCAGCCTGAAATCTCCATGTATGAACCGGTCATGGCTCTTGACGGAGGCAAGGACGGACTTTGCCGGCTCAGACATATTATAAGTGGCGCACATACTTATCTTAAGCCTGGAGGCAGTCTTTTGTTGGAAATAGGTCATGACCAGAAAGAGGATATCAGCAGAATTGTCGATTCCTGTGGCCATTATGAACAGGTTGTGTTTACAAAAGACTATAGTGGACACTATCGTGTGGTTCAGATGAAAAGGTTGATTAATTGCTAATAGACTTTTTACGAAATACCCAAATTTGATGATCTCGTAAAAAGTCTTGAAATCGTCATGCCGGACTTGATCCGGTATCC
>JASEIZ010000062.1 GCA_030017395.1 Desulfobacterales bacterium
ACATTTTCTTCGCCTAAAGGCGAGGGGTTTCAACCATCCCCGAAAGGGACACTAAGTATTCTAACGGACTTTGAAGAATTTGCAGTTTATGACTGCCGTGTAAAACCCGCTAAAACGGACAAGGTATCTCATTCACGTATTCTCTATATGAGATACACTGATTATATAGAGCGTTGGGATGAAATCGTAAATACTTTTTCTCCTAAAGCGATTTTAAAGGGTTCCTTTGATAAATATGTAAAACTCAAAAAAACTAAAAAAGGTACTGCTGAGGTTGATACAGCTTTCTTACAGGAAATTGAACGCTGGCGAGAGCTTTTAGCTCGTAATATTGCTTTGCGTAATCCGAACCTTATTCAGAGAGAACTTAATTTTGCTGTTCAGCAGACAATTGACAGAATTGTTTTTCTCCGTATTTGCGAAGATCGAGGCATTGAAAATTACGGCAGATTAATGGCCTTGAAAAATGGAAACAATGTTTATAGACGATTATTTCAACTTTTTCTCAAGGCGGATGATAAATATAATTCAGGCTTGTTCCATTTCAAAAAAGAAAAAGATCGTGATAATTTCGACAATCTTACCCCAAGCCTGGATATTGATGACGAAACTTTAAAAGACATCTTCAAAAATTTATACTATCCTGACAGCCCCTATGAATTTTCAGTTTTGCCTGCCGATATATTGGGTCAGGTATATGAACAATTTCTTGGTAAAATCATCCGTCTGACGCCGAAACACCAGGCAAAAATAGAGGAAAAACCGGAAGTCCGCAAAGCAGGAGGGGTGTATTATACCCCGACCTACATCGTGGACTATATCGTAAAAAACACCGTGGGAAAGCTGCTGGAAGGCAAAAAACCGGGGCCGAGAGGAAGCGTGAGCAAACTGAGAATACTCGATCCGGCCTGCGGATCGGGCTCGTTTCTGATCGGCGCATATCAGTATTTATTGGACTGGCATAGGGATCAATATGTAAACGATGGGTCGGAAAAATGGGCCAAAGGCAAAACCCCGCGGTTATATCAATCCCACAAAAGCGAATGGCGGCTCACGACCGACGAACGGAAACGGATTCTTCTGAATAACATTTACGGAGTGGATATTGACCACCAGGCCGTGGAAGTGACCAAGCTTTCTTTGCTCCTGAAGGTGCTGGAAGGGGAAGACGAACAAAGCATCGGCAGGCAAATGACCTTCTTTCAAGAGCGGGTTTTGCCGGACTTGTCGAATAATATCAAATGCGGGAATTCTCTTATTGGTCCTGATTTTCACGAGAATCAGCAGATGAGTTTGCTTGATGAAGAAGAAATGTATCGGGTGAATGTTTTTGATTGGAATGCCGAATTTGCAAATATTATGAAAAACGGTGGTTTTGATGCGGTGATCGGAAATCCGCCATATGTAATAATAGGTAAAGATATCTTTTCTCCTTTAGAAGAAAGCTACTTAAATCATTACGAAGTTGCACAATATAAAACCGACTTATTTCAACTCTTTTTACAGCGAGGATTAGACCTTTTAAAAGTAGGAGGCTTATTGGGATATATTGTGCCTAATCCGTGGCTAACTATAAAGTATGCCGAAAAACTTCGGCAATATATACTCAGAAAAAGTAAAATTAGCGAAGTTGTCGTTTTTGACCATTTGGTCTTCCAAAAGGCAAATGTATATACTGCTCTCATCTTTCTTGAAAAGGGAAATCCAGAATTAAAACATGTGATATCGGTAAAGCAGACAAAATGCACAACTGACTCGGCGAGCATTGCTGAAACCAAAATTTCAAACATATTACAGTCGCAATGGCAACAAAATGAAGGTGTAAAGTTCGAGACAAGATTAATCGGGAAACGTGGGGCATTCGTTTCTAAAATTGTTAAAAAATGTAGTCCCCTTTCAAAAGTGGCGCGTGCTTCTCTTGGTTGTCAAGCTTACAACAGTTCAAAACACACAAAAGAGCAAATCAGAAATCGTATATTTCATTCCGACCACAAAGTCGGGGCAGAGTATTTACCCGAACTTGCTGGAAGCGATGTAGCAAGATATATTGTTGACAGAAAAAAGGGTAAATGGATCAAATACGGGACTTGGTTGCATGATTATAGAACAATGGATTGGCTTCAGGGGCCGCGTATTTTAGTGAGGGAAATACCAGGCCCGCCTCCATATCGTATTCAAGCATGTTATATTGAGGAAACATACTGTAATTATAAAACGATTCTAAATGTTAATCCAAGTGGACAAACGATTTTTTCAATGAAGTATCTTGGTGGATTATTGAATTCGCGACTCCTTTCTTTTTTATATCCATACTTGGCAAACAAACTACTTACACAGAGTTTTCCGCGTCTTTCTGTTGGTGATCTCAGAAAACTCCCCATCCGCACTATCGATTTTTCTGACTTCACCGACAAAGTCCGCCACGACCGGATGGTTGAACTCGTCGAACGTATGCTTGATCTCAACAAACAACTGGCCGAAGCCAAAGCGCCCCAGACAAAAACCGTCCTCCAGCGCCAGATTAAGACTACGGACAGGCAAATTGATCGACTGGTTTATGAGTTGTACGAATTGACAGAAGAAGAAATCAAGATTGTTGAGGGTAAATAAGGGACATCCGTTTGCTGTTTCGAAGTGTTTGAGAGTTTTGCTCAGCAAATATTCAGATTATTTTGACGTTAGACGAGCCAGTATCTCAGTCCGGCAACATTTTTCCAATGAGTTTCCAAAAAATTGACCAGACTGGTCAGGAGGCGATAGGATAGTCACCATCTTAAACTTCAAGGACTCAAAAGGGTGTATGGGATTATACAACTAATGGAAAAGGTTTTGGGACTTTTGCTATGATGAATAAGTCTGATACGAATTTTGGATGTGCAGGCAATAATGGAAGGGCGGGAGAATGTTGAGAGTGACAGAGCATCATTGTCTGGTTAAAATCCCTTTAAATTATAGCCAGGAAATTGATCAAGTCGTTTTCTTTCATGGACTTGATTGGTTTGGAGCTGTGGTTAGTAATTTGACTTCTTATAACCCTGTACTCACTCGGCAGCTGTTTTATTACTATCCTGACTTGCAGAAAGCCTTCTATCTATTCATTCCTTTGGCGGAAGCTGAAAAGAAAAAGATTAAAGAATTGAGAGCTAAGATTTTTCATGTTGTTGACAGTTATATATTTGCCTACAATTGTATTCATCCTGAGTGCCAATCAAATGCTCGTGGAAAAGGAATGCTATTGCACCGCGATGATTCCAAAAAACATATCAATAGTGACGGAGGCAAGGTATGGATTCATGATCCATTCCAGTACGCTTTTGACGGCAAGCCGAGAGGGTACATCCATAAAAAAACAGATGAGGAATGTACCAGCGGCAGATATTTAATAGAAGAAAAGTGGAAAAAGTTTGAACGCGATTTGGAAAGCCTCATTAACAGTTATGTCGTAATCAATGAGAAAATCCTTAATGATTATAATGCTGCATCTCGTGGTAGTGATAAGTCTGTATGCAATTCGGATTATCCTGTCTTATTTAAAAAAGACCATCTCAAATCCATTACTGATGTAAAACAGTGCATCCATAGTTTTGCTGATTTTGCTCAACAAGGCCAAGGCTGGCAGGAAAAATATGGATGGGCTTTAGACGAGGTTACAATTTATGATCCTGTTAAGTTTGATGATCTCGTAAAAAGTCTTGAAATCGTCATGCCGGACTTGATCCGGCATCCAGAACGCATTGAATTTACTGGATTCCGGCTTTCGCCGGAATGACGGAAAAGAGAACTTTTCGACTTTTTACGAGTTCATCAAGTTTGATCAATCTAAGTTCTTTCACATTAAGCACATTCTCAATCTGGAACAAACTGCAATTCAAGCCATGTTTCCCTATAAGGTTGAAAAATCCAACCCAATGACGAGTTTTTTCACCGATCTTAACTGCAAACAACTTCTTGAGTTTATGCGGTATGATAAAAGGAATCTCTCTTTCGAAATCGTGAAAGCCCAAAATCTCTACGATCCCGGACGGCTTGGCTATTTTTTTTCCGCCTTGAATGGAGATCGGCCATATAGTCAGTTTTTAGACTTCTACAGACTTCTTGAAGCAGAGTTTCGTGAAAGTGGTATAGGTGAAGACTCCAGTAAATTAATAAATCTCTTGAACAGCAAGAATCGTTTTCCCGATAATGTGGTCAAACATTCTTTTTCTGAGGCATCGAAAGCAGGGCAAACATCTATTGTTGGTTTTAAGGGTAATGCTGGCAAATGGAAACGAGAATTGATTTCTAATACCATATATCAAATTAGAAGGCGGCTTGCGCATTCCAAACTTTATAAGGATGAACCACCTATTAAGCCGCTTACAGATGATGAGCGTAATGCGGAACTGGATTTCTGGGTAGTATTGGTACGCGAGTTGGCTCGGCATTTAATCCTTTCCAGCATTGAGACATCTGAAAGTAGGGACAACTTACGGGACATTCTCAACTTTTAAACTTGGAACCTGCGGAACATCCGCAAAAAAGCAAATAGCTATCTTTTAAACATGGGAAGGCTTCCGGTACATTAGTTATCAGCATATTTTGATAGTGTCAAAAGTTTTATGAAAAAAAACGTTAAATTTATGAATAAAAAATCTCCGCTTTTGCGCCGCAGAAAAACCATCATACGCTCCGACGAGCTTGGTAATGGCCCATTCTCGCGCATGATGGTTTTCTGCTATTGCGTGCTGAATCAATATTTTTCGAGTCAAAAAATGGCCCAAAAAGAAGGAGAAGCCAGATATGAAGTTATCTGTCTGAAATCATAGCTTAATGTTGAGTATTTACTAAATACTTTTGACAGAACTCATATTTTATAAAGGAGATAAAAAATGCAATTACTCAGAGAAGAGGTCATCAAAGTGATTTCAAGAATGCCGGAATCTGTTGATATTGATGAGGTTATATATCAGCTTTATGTTATCGACAAAATCAGGAAGGGCAGAGACGCATCAGCAAAAAAAGATGCGATATCCGTTGATGCTTTAAAAAAGGAAATTGAGCAATGGTAAAACGGACTTGAAAAAAATTTACAGTTATATAGCCGAAGAATGAACTACCCCGCCGCAAGCAGCGGGGTATCAAATGTTATTCCGCACTTAACACGGAATCCATTCTGATTTTCTGGATAGCGCTAATGCTTCACTACGTGCCCGGCTTTCGCCGGAATGACGACAAGCGCGGCAAGCCGCGGGGAATAAAACCCCAAGGGTCTTTCCCTGCCAATCATTATTGGCAGAGCCCATGTATCTTGCCGGCTACATCGAACATCTTGGAACAGGCACGCGTGATATGATTCGTTTGTGTAACGAAAAGGAATTGAAAGAACCTGACTTTATACAGGAAGATGTTTTTAAAACCATTATTTGGCATACCGGACAAGCTACTGGACAAGTTGGTGGGGAGAGTTTATAGTGGTTGTGGAATAAGGAAATACAAATTTAATCCAGTCAAGGCTGGAACCTTAACCGGAATGAACATGAATGTTGAAGAATTAAAAACGCTTTTGGAAAAACTACGCCGGTTGCCATCCGAAACCGAATGGGTCGAGTTTAAGGAAGCGAAGAGCAATTTCCCTTTTGATGATCTGGGAAAATATTTCTCCGCACTTAGCAACGAAGTCAATCTGAAAGGGCTCGATTTTGGATGGCTTGTTTTAGGCGTTTCCGATCAACCACCCAGGAAAATCGTTGGAACAAACTACCGTCCGAACCGTCCGGCGCTTGACAAACTAAAGAAAGAAATCGCTGATCACACAACCAGTCGTCTGGGTTTTGAAGAGATATACGAACTCTATCGTCCTGAGGGACGTGTCCTTATGTTACAAATCCCTCCGGCGTTACAAGGGATTCCGACGTCGTGGAAAGGACATTACTACGGGAGAGAAGGTGAATCTCTGGTCCCGCTGAGTTTGGGCAAAATAGAACGGATTCGTGGGCAGGTCCTGCGGGAAGACTGGTCTGCGAAGGTTTGTGAGGATGCAACGCTGGATGATCTTGAGCCTGAGGCCATCCGGTTTGCCAAAAAGCAGTATAAAGAAAAACAGTCCGGGCATGCCCAAGAGCTTGACCAATGGGATGATTTGACGTTCCTGAATAAGGCCAAGGTCTGTATTAGCGGACAGCTCACCAACGCAGCCCTTGTGTTGCCGGGGAAAGGAAGAGTCCGGACACTTCCTTTCCCCGGCAATTGCGCAGCTATCTTGGGTACTGCGAAACGATCAAGGCATAGAAAAAGATTATGAGCACTTCGGTTTGCCGCTGATTCTGGCGGTAAATCGGATATTTGCTAAACTTCGTATTCTTACTTACCGTTATATGCCCAATGCCAGTCTCTTCCCCCTGGAAGTCACACAATACGACACATGGGTGATCAGGGAGTCTCTTCACAATGCCATTGCGCACCAGGACTACACTCAGGCAGGCAGAGTTAATATTATTGAAGAGCCTGAATCCCTTTTGGTGACCAACATGGGACATTTCATCCCTGGTTCCGTGGAAGAGGTTATTCGCCGCGACGCACCGCCGGAGCAATATAGAAATCCTTTCTTGGCAAGAGCTATGGTGAATCTGAGCATGATCGATACTATTGGAAGTGGAATCAAGCGTATGTTTCTCAAACAAAGGCAGAGGTTTTTCCCCATGCCCGACTTTGATTTAAGTGAACCCGAACGTGTCAGGGTGAGGGTTTTCGGAAAAATCCTGGACGAGAACTACACCCGCCTTTTAATTGAAAAGGCTGATCTGAATCTGTTGGATGTGATGGCTCTGGACAAAGTACAAAAGCACCATCAAATCAATGAGGAAGAGTTTAAACGACTTAAGAAACAGAAGCTTATTGAAGGCCGCCGTCCAAATCTCTTTGTGTCTGCAAGGGTTGCGGCTGCAACAGGAGATAAAGCAGACTACATTAAGCAGCGGGCATTCGATAAGAATTATTATAAAGAAATGATTGTCTCCTACCTGAAAAAATTTAGATCGGCTACGCGAAAAGATATTGACAAATTACTTTTAGATAAAATTTCAGATGCCTTGGATGAAAAGCAAAAAAGAAACAGAATCAGGAACTTATTGTTTGAGATGTCACACAAAGACAACACTGTCTTCGCCAAGGGACCAAGAAGAACAGCGGTATGGGTGTTGCGTCATTAGCTGATTTTTTAACTAAAAACAGCATGAATTTGCAGGATACAGGTGTTAAAATCAGCTAATCTCACAGGATGTCTTATTGTAATATACTGATATTTCAATGGTTGTTTTTAACTAAGGATCTTCCTTGTCAAGACTTTTTAGCTAAAACATAGTTAAAAGAGACGTCAATTAAGTCCCCCCGCCGCAAGCAGCTGGGAATGCGCTCGCTGTTCAGTTCAAAATATTATGCCAGGCGAGTTGCTCAGGATATTGTAGAAAAAATAGAAGGATTAGATGACTTTCCCGAAATCGGCCGGATTGTACCGGAAATTAATGACAAAAAAGTCAGGGGGTTGATTGTTTATTCATATCGGCTTATTTATGAAATTAAAAACGATGATGTAGACATTTTAGCGATTATTCACGGGAAACGGGATTTCTTCAGAGCATACAAAGAATAATGCAATCTTAACATCTTCACAAAGAAAGTTAGCCCCCCTTTTTAGATTCGCTCGCCAACCCCACAGCCCCGTATAAGCGGCTCTTCTCTTACGCTTCGACAAGCTGTGGGGGAATGCGCTCGCTATTGCGGTTTAGGAAGGCTTAACATCTTCAGAAAGGCTGCCTGATCGATAATCTCGACACCAAGAGCCTTTGCCATGTCTAATTTAGACCCCGGAGAACTTCCGGCCACCAGGTAATCTGTTTTTCTGCTTACAGAACCGCTTACTTTTCCGCCTGCAGCCTCGATCATTTCTTTTGCTTGATCCCTTGTCAAATCTTCAAGCGTGCCTGTCAAAACAAACACTTTGTTTTCAAGGGTTTTCTCTTTTTCGTGGGTCTGGAAGAGGATACATACATTGCTGTCAAAAATACGGCTTATTACTTCGCGATTTGTATTCTGTTTGAAAAAATTGACGACGCTTTCAGCAATCACAGACCCCACTCCTTCAACTGCCTCTATCTGCTCTTTTGTTGCAGCTAAAAGATTATCAAGGCTTTTAAATTCTTCTGCAAGTATTTTAGCCACATGTTCGCCAACATGCCGGATTCCAAGCGCATAAAGAAAACGGCTGAATTTAATATTTTTGCTTTTTTCAATCGCCAAAACAAGCTTTTCCGCAGATATGGCTCCCATGCGCTCCAAGCCTTGGATCTTGACTTCGTCCAGATGGAAAATATCGGCATACGAGGCAAGCATACCCTTGTCCACCAACTGCTCGACAAGTTTATCTCCCAACCCGTCTATATCAAAAGCCCCTTTTGACGAAAAATGCTTGATGCGCTCTTTAAGCTGCGCAAGACATGTTGAATTTATACACCTGGTAGCGGTTTCACCTTTAGCGCGGATGACTGTTGAACCACAAACAGGGCAGTTTAGCGGCATACGAAAAGTTTTCTCTAAGCCGGTGCGTTTTGATTCGATCACCTTAACAACTTCCGGGATCACATCCCCTGCCCGCTGGACAAGAACCGTATCCCCTATCCTAATATCTTTTCGCCCAATCTCATCCTCATTATGAAGCGTCGCGCGCTTGACCATGGCTCCGCCGACACTAACCGGCTGAAGATGCGCAACCGGCGTCAGCACACCTGTCCTGCCGACCTGCACATCAATATTAAGCACACGGGTGGTCTCCTGCATTGCCTTAAACTTATACGCTATTGCCCACCTTGGGCTTCGAGACGTCGTTGCCAGCTTTGCCTGCAAAGAAAGGTTATCAACCTTTATCACCATGCCGTCGATATCATAGGGCAAAAGATGCCTTTTACCCTCAAGCTCTTTGTAATAGTCAACCGCCTCTTCTATTGTAACCTCGGGTCTGATAAGGGGATTAATCCTCAATCCCAGCTCTTGCAATGTCTGAAGCGTTTCCCAGTGTGATTTCAACTCTAAATCCGTAAACTCATCACCTACACCATAGAAAAAAATTTCCAGCGGACGTTTCGCTGTTATGCTTGAATCGAGCTGTCTTAAAGATCCGGCAGCGGCATTCCTCGGATTTGCGAATGGAGGCAGTTTTTGGCTTAGCTGTTCTTCATTCAGACATCTGAATCCTTCATGGCTGATAAATACCTCTCCTCTTACCTCAAGGCGCAGCGGTATATTCCGCTTTCCCGTATCCTGGAGTAAAAGAGGCACAGATCGTATGGTTCTGACATTTGCCGTTATCACCTCGCCGTTTATACCGTCGCCGCGGGTAGATGCGGCAATCAGTTTGCCGTTTTCATATACAAGCTCCACGGCAAGACCGTCCAGCTTAGGCTCTACGGTATAAAGTATTTTATCGACGGTTCTCAGAATTTTCCTGACGCGACGGTCAAAATCGATTATCTCCGAATCGGCAAACGCGTTTCCGAGACTTAACATTGGAATGGAATGCGCAATAGTTTCAAACTCACTCAATGGCGGCGCGCCAACCCGCGAGGTAGGAGAATCCGGATCATAAAGCTTAGGCCATGCTTCTTCAAGCGCCGTCAATTCGCGCATCATCCTGTCGTATTCTGCATCGGATACTTCGGGATTGTCCAAAACATAATACAGGTGATTATGCCTGTGAAGCGCTTTTCTTAAAGCATTAACCCTGTTAACTATGTCTGTATCAATTTGTTTCATTATTTGTTTTATTGTATCTATTCAGAAGGTATTATATTACCGCCCATTCGCTCTGCTCATTAGAGACACAGAGTACGCAGAGGATTTCATCTTATTAATTTTCGCTGAGAGGGCGAAAATTAATAAACCCAAGCCCTTCGGGAAGATCACGCTAACTTTGATAAACTAAGATATTGAAGCTTTCTGTTTACCGTCCTCTCAACGGTAAACAGAAAAATAAAATTCTCTTTGCGTTCTTTGCGGCTTTGCGGTGAATAAA
>JASEIZ010000063.1 GCA_030017395.1 Desulfobacterales bacterium
ACAAAAAATGGCAGCATAAAAATACGTCACCGAATTTTTGACCCAGAGCACTTAGGCAGGCGCTGGATTTCGTCCAGAAAAAAATAGTGTTCTATTTTCTGGCTTTGCCGCGCTCCAGCCCGTTCGACCAGCCGATCAAAAATGATACGTTGCAGCTCCTCTGAGCCGAAGACCTCCGGATCATCGAATGAGAAATAAAGAATGCGTTTTGGCTCAATATTCTCCTTATCAAGCAAATTACAGATTACCTGTCGTAACGCTGTAGTTTTTCCTACGCGACGTGGCCCTGTAACTGAGATGATCTGGGGCAGCTCAGCAATGTCTGATAAAATCTCATTTACGACCGGGCGGCGGTAGTCAGGCAGGTCCTTGCGCCAATCTCCCCTGGCGTCTTCCCACCAGGGATTATAGAGTTTCAAAATATTGTCGAGATTGTTATCGGGCATTCTTAACTCGCTTGAATAAATCGTATTTCTTGATAAAGGCACAATATTGGCATTATAATGCGCAAAATTGGAAAAATAGTCAAATGTTTTTTATATCAAATGGTTGTTCCGGCATACTTCAACTGTTGCTCTCTTTTTCTTTTTTGTGGAGGCTCCAAGGAGCTTACGCTTTTTTTATATTCTTCATCTCTTGGTGCCATAAGCAGTAGCTGCTTCGGCGGCCAGAGGTAGATACAACGGTGTATCAAGCTCGTAATCTTTGACAGAACAAATGAGTTTACCGGAAAACGCTTTTTTTAGTATGGATTAGCGAAGGGTTACAATACAGATATTCAAAGTTTACAATGTGTTGCAATGCATCGATCTTACGTTGTTTTTGCTTTTCTCTTGCTCGGAGGATATAGAATTGCCTCGCACGGTCATTCAGATGTTCCTGAAATCAGAGGAGAAACGTATAATTTCATGACCATCCCCATTTTTGTATAGGACGAAGATCATACAGCCTTTTCTTCGCCTAAGTCTTCTGCAATTTCACGAAACTGGTCGATGGCAGCTTCAAGGTCTTCGACTATTTCCTGAGCAAGAATACCAGGATCGGGCAGGTTTTCGGAATCCTCAAGGCTTTGATCTTTGAGCCAAAAAATATCGAGGCTGGTTTGCGGTCAAAAAAGAGAACGTTTGCTTTTACGCCCTGGGCATAGAAAAGTCCGGTTGGAAGCCGCAGAAGTGTGTGAACTTCACATTCATTAAGGAGTTTTCTGCGGATATTTTCTCCGGCACCACCTTCAAAAAGGACATTGTCCGGCACAACAATGCCTGCGCGGCCATTTTGTTTGAGAAGGGTTTTTACATGCTGAACAAAATTAAGCTGTTTATTTGAAGTTGTTGACCAGAAGTCTTCTCTTTCAATTATATCCTTTTCCTTGGAAATCTGGCCCTTACCATTGACAATGGTTGTGCTGCTTTTTTTGCCGAAGGGCGGATTGGTAAGGACAACATTAAACCGAACGCCGGGATCTGCAGCAAGGGAATCTGATACCAGTATTGGAAGATTCTTATCACTGCCTATTCCATGAAGCATGAGATTCATGGCACAAAGACGGGCTGTGCTTTGGACCAGTTCCCATCCTTTGAATGTTTTTTCTTTAAGATCTCGCTTTACGGTCTTTGTCATGTTTTTGTTTTGGTTTACAATATAATCATGGGCAGCAAGGATAAAACCGCCGGTTCCGCAGGCAGGATCGCATATGGTCTCATTTGGTTTTGGATCAATCACATCAACCATTGCGCGGATCAAAGGGCGGGGTGTAAAATACTGGCCTGCACCAGATTTTGTGTCTTGTGCGTTTTTTTCCAGAAGCCCTTCGTAAGCATCACCCTTGACATCGGCGCTCATAACAGACCAGTTTTCATTGTCAATCAGGTCAACGATAAGCCGCCGCAGCTTGGCGGGGTCCTGAAATTTGTTTTGGGACTTCATAAAGATCAGCCCGAGCAGGCCTTTTTCTTTTCCCAGATTTCTTAAAGTATTCCGGTAATGTTCAAATAACTCATCACCATCTTTTTTTAACAAACTCTGCCAGTTGTACTTTTGAGGAATCGGACTTGGTTGATTATATGGCGGTCTATTCCTCTCATCCGCCATCTTAAGAAACAGCAGATACGTCAACTGCTCAACATAGTCGCCATACGACATTCCATCATCGCGCAGGACATTACAGTAGTTCCATAATTTTTGTACAATATCTGCTGGGCTCATTTTCCGCTTCTCTTTAAGTTAAAATGGAATATCATTCTCACTTGGATTATCAGTTACTGTCGCTTCAGGTTCTTCTGTGGGTACTTCTGGTACTTCTGGCAATTCTGGTGGAGGATGTTCTTTCCTAAATGCCTCTCTAAATTTATCGCGGTCATTTAACCGAATATGTACCGGATTTTCACAATTTGACGCTTTCCCAAAAAAACAGCTTCTCGCTCAGGAAGAGATGATAAAATAGATGTATAATCTTTCCCAATATAATTTGAAAGGAAGTCTTTACCGGTTTCATCAAATGATCGCATTGCAAAAATGGTATTGCATTGATTTAATATTGTTTTTGTCACATTTGCCGTACGCTGTGTAACTAATATACAACCCAAACCATATTTTCTTCCTTGCAAAATAACTCTTGCGCTTCCATTTGTAGCCGCTTTATCTCCTTCAGAAGCGACTGAATTCCACTCGGGTATTAATGCATGAGCTTCTTCATAAACTAAACAGGCTCTTGCCCTATCTACCATTTCACCTTTTAATAATTCTAAAGCAGCTTCTGATATGATACGAGTTGTTTCAACTGGAGTAATCGTCCATAAAGCTGCCTTTCTATCCCAAACCTTATTAACCATGAATGATTTGGGCTCATAAATTTGTTTTGTGGCAAATAACTGTGATGGATTATATATTTTCAACATTCGCTGATTTTCAGTTTTTAAAAATTCATGAAGATCCTCAAATATAGCTTTGGAAAAAGCAGGAACACTTCCACCTTTTTCTGGATCCTCTTCCCAATTGTCACGATCTTTCGCGCCAGCTTCTTGAATTTTGCTGATCTGCTTATCTTCATAATCTCTATCATAAAAATCTGACAATTCCTCAGCATATTGGTTTGTTAAATCTAAGCAAATTACTTTTATACCTTCAGCTATCATTCGCTCGATCAATTCGATGCTGAGCATTGATTTGCCAACGCCTAATATTCCTAATATCGCAGTGTTATGAGTTGCCAAGCCATTAATGTCTTTTATGCCAGCTGTATAGGATGTTTTTGGAAAATGACCAACTGCCTCAGCTACTGGTTTGAATTCCTCATCTGTTTTCAGAAATACCGGTGCGTTTAGTTTGGGTAACCATTTTACAGGTTTAAATTTTTTATCACCCTCTATCCACATTCCAACCTTTTGAGCTTGGGCTCTCGCATAGCCGTAAGTATTTTTTTTATAAACAATTTCTTCTTTTGTTAATCCACCAACTATCTGATACAAAACACGTTGTTTCCCAATAAATGTCTCTACAAGTCGACCTTCTTCTAAGTCGTCTTCTTTGATAACTTCAAAATACAATCGGTTAATTGTAGTTTCTGGTGCAACGATGCCAGCAAGTGAACTGAAACCTTGCAAAATGTTTCCCCAATCATTTTGAACACCCGATATAATATTTCCATCAATTTTCGCAACTGCACCATCAGGTATTCCTCTTGCAATCTCTTTTGTAGCTTCAATAATATTTTTTAATTCAACTTCAGTAGCACGCAACAGGACACCTTCGTCTCTCCCAACGTAATCTAAAGCAAGGCCAATTTTAGTTGGAGCATGAGGATCTTTTATTAAAAGCGGGGTCCCAAAATTTACTTTTTCACTTTTCTTCTGACGAATCAGCACTATTCCTGGTGACTGGTAGGCAACAATTAATCCAACAACTTTTTTGGGGATATCGATAATCCACAATTCCTGGATCTTTTTCCATAAAATAATAAATGTTTCGGCTGGTGACGTCGCCACAGTAATTGCCCAAGCGATGCCAATAGACAGCATCTCAATCGCGGAATCTCTATGAAAGACATAAAGTGAAAATAATATTAAAAAACTAAATATAACTCTTGGTGTGCCAAAAATATCAAATGAATTGCTTAGACCTTTTGATAATTTTGTTAAACTTATTCTATCACTGTCTTTTGTGAAAATTGTTACAAAAGCTAAGAAACAGACAAAAAAACAATATATGGTAGGAATAGAAAAAAATATGCGTTCTTTCGTATCCCATACATCCCAATGATTTACTATAAAAAGAGCTATGCCCGCAGATACTGTATATGCTATAACATCAGCCGGTCTTAAATAGAACGGAGTTATCAAACGACTACCAAGCAACAAACTTAACTTAATACCACCCCATAAAACCAGAACCCTTTATCACCAAATGGTGGCAACCAACTGCCGAAAGCGACCTTACTGACAATGAATAGAATCGCGACTTCTGCCAACAAGACAATCAATCTTTCAGGTTGTTTAAAATCTGAATCAGACATTATCGCTCACCTTTTTTGCGACTTTTTTACCAGCTTTATCCTGCTTTCATAGAGTGCGATTAAGCACTTCTTTAACGGGTTCATTGTCCGCATCTTGGGGGACAAGTTCGCCAGAAAATGCTTTTTTGAGAATGGATTGACGGAGGCGGTATACATGTTTAAGGGATATCTCAATCATACCATCAATTGTTGATATGCGCTTCTGAACTTCTTTAATGATCTGATCTTGTTCTTTAATCGGTGGAAGTGACATAACGGTTTCAATTAAAAAACTTACAGACACACGTTTTTGACCAACAGCACCGATCATACGGTGGGCTGCTTCTTTTCTATAACTTAAATTTGACACGAGGTAATAAATAAAATATGGATTTATACCATAAAATGGACGTATTACATGAAATTCAGTCGATCCAAAACCATATCCATTAGAGAGTTTTGGTACAACCGCCATTTTACCATTCTCCATGCACGGTGTAATTTTTGCAAACAGTACATCCCCCTCTAAAAAATTTGTAAAACCTTTTTTTACTTCGACAAACGGTTTGGTGTTTTTAACATTTATATATCCATTCTCAGCTCCAACTTCAGGCATTGGGACAAAGGAGACTTCGAGATATTCAGGTATTTCTTTTTTATCTATACGTGGGTTTATTGCAGACACTTGATCCAATGTTACAACAACCCAATTGTTCGGCAAGTTATCAACATTTTGTTTGCCGGGACCAACAGGCTCTTTATACTTCTTCTTCCACTTATCATCCTTCGGAACTTTCCCTGCCTTTTTCATTTTAGCCAATTCTGCTTCTTCCCATTTGTTGCGGCGTTCGGCTAAGATGCGTTCGAGAAGTTTGTCGGCTGGTTCAACGTCCGGGTGTTTTTTCCTCCATTCTTCTGTAAGTTTGCCTTCAACAGCAGCTTTGAGGACAGAGGCTTTGTATCGCTTGAGGTTGGCTTTTACGCGCTTGAGGTTTTCAACAGCTTCATCCAGGCGGGAAAATTGCTTTTCGATCTCTGCGACAATGCGTTTTTGTTCATAATGAGGGGCTAATGGAATTATTAGATCTATTGCATTGTTAATTGTAACTTGAGGTTGTGCAGATCCGGTTACTATTTTTGATTTATCAGCAGATTGTAGTGCATAAAACAAATATTTTTTTATATCTTTAATTTCAGATGGTGTTTCTAATACAAGGGAATTATTTGTAATATAGCATTTTGCAGGTGACCAGTTGATTTTACCACTATATGCGCCCCTACAAGATATTAAAACCTGTTCTTCTTCATATAGATAATCTGTATAAAAACCTATTATTCCATTTGCACCAAAAACAGGGTATCCTCTTTCTGTGAGCTTCTTTGTTGGTAAACCTTTACCGTATTTAATATTTACTATTTCTCCCAGGTTAACTGTGGTCCAACAGGAAGGAAGCTTATTTTTATTTGCTATGTCCATTGTTTCAATCTACGCCGCCAATGCCTCATTCAATGCATCCAAAATATCGTTCAAATCATCCCCAAACAACTGATACATCTGCCTGCCATCAACCCAATTGCGCAGACAAGCCTTTCCCATCCCAACCTTTTTCATTCATCACACATGTTTTCTTCATAACCTTCATTGTCTTTATGATGTACAAGCATTTAAACAAAAAAATATAATAAAAAGCTATTTCCCAGATTTCTTTATACCATAGGCACGTTGTTTTTCTTCTACTGTAAAACCAATCTTTTTTTTCGGTTTGAATTCAACTGCCAAAAGCTGATCCAGTGTTTCGAAAACAACTCGAAAACGATCTTCTGTAATTTGTTTTAATTCTGAAAGCTCCTTTCTAAGGTCTTCATTATCAAATAACGCGTGTCGAAGTTTTGTAAAAGTTCTTATTATTTGTATATTTACTTGAATAGCTCGTTTGCTGTTGAGAACACTGGAAAGCATGGCTATCCCCTGTTCGGTAAAGGCCATTGGTTTATACCTTAATCCCATCTTATCACTATTGGAGGTGCCAAATTGGCATCTCCAATGATCCAATTCTTTTTTTGTAAGTTCAAACATGAAATCTTTGGGGAAACGATCAATATTACGCTTCACAGCTCTTTTCAATTGAGCGGTTTCTACTTCATAAAGCTCTGCCAGTTCCCTGTCCAGCATGACCTTAAGACCTCGAATTATATATATTTTACTGACGATTGTTTCAACAGATACATTATTAGACATTATAATATCCTTTTTCATTATGCCACAAGCCTTTCGTTTAAATCGTCTAAGATAATATTTAATTCTTCACCAAACAACTGATACACCTTTCCAATGCCACCTTCCTGCGAAAAAGGAGCATATTCAAAATCATCTGTTTCAATGCTTAAGTTTCCAGCAATATGATCCTTTATCATCTCAAGCCAGTGCATCTTTTCGCCGTCAAACCCTTTTCCCTGTTGAGCCAGCCATGCCTTAAAATTCGCATCCACCTTTTCCGGAAACGGCACAAGCTCGTTTTCCTGTTCCAATGCAAACCGGACAAGGGACACGAGGTCTGTCATTATCCGCGCACCGCTTGCACCTCGAACCTTTGATTTTTCAAGAGCAGCGTAGGCAACCCAGAGATTATCCTCTGTCCAGTGATGCGGAGGCTTATTGATTGTATCTGCAAGCTCTTTTATATTCTCAAACTTTAAAGGCGACTTGTACGGCCGGGAATATAGAATCTGGAGGGCGGTGATTTCATCCTTGTTATCCTCTATAAACTGTTTAAAGGATTCTACCATGCCTTTTGCCTTTTCCAAAGCCTCTGCACTGAAACCTGCTTCTATCAATTCATCTGGACTGACATTATCAATAATCTGTTCGTTTTTTTTCTTAATTTCAAGTAACAAATTTCTTAAATCAGGTTTGTATAAAGGCTTGACTGCATCTTTTATCAGGTCTTTTTCTGCCCTTTTAACCTGCTCCTCTGTGGGCTGGCCCCTATCAGGATTATCCTGTTTTGCTTTTTCCACCTGATTGTCAGGATTAAGGGAATTTACAAGATCAGATACAAGGCCGCCCAAACTCTTGCCGTCTGTAAGCTCTATAACTTTTTTTGCATCTTCTTCTGAAATGTTTTTATTGATACGCGCAATACGGGCAGCTACTGAGGAAATAACATTTGGATCTGTATTTCCAAGACTTACTGCCTGAAGAAGCTTTTCAAAGGATACTGCCTTTTTCCGGTCCATGGGCTTTGAGTCTGTCTTATCCCGCTCACACACACCAACAGCATCCACAATGACATAGTGATCCTTGGTTTTTGCATCAGATGTTACAGATTGCAGGTCATCATTATTTATAATGCGCACACCCCGGCCCTTCATCTGCTCGAAATAACCGCGGGATTTTACGTTGCGCATGAACATCACAACTTCAAGGGGTTTGTGTCCGTACCTGTAGCTATCATGTCCACTGTAACGGCAATCCTGGGATTATAGCTGTTTCTGAATTCTGCGATAAGGTCCTCCGGCCTTCTGCCGGTTGTTTTGTAAGTAATCTTCTGGGCAAAATCATTGCCCTTTGCAAATTCATCCCGCACGATTTTAACAATGTCTTCAGCGTGGCTGTCATCTTTTGCAAAAATCAAGGTCTTGGGCACATCGGTGCGGCCGGGAAAAATCTCTGTAAAAAGCTTGTCCCGAAAGGTACGAATTACCGTACGAATCTGGTCTATTGCTACAACATCACGGTCAAGCTTATTGGCATCATATTCAATATCTTCATCCAACTGTTCCCAGCGGATTTCTCTGGTTTCCCTGTCGCGAACATCAACATAATAACCGGACTCCACAGTTGAGCCCTGTTCTGTAATTTGTGTCTTGATACGGTAAACATCATAATTCACATTCACACCATCAGCCACAGCTTCCTCATGCCCGTACTCCATAACAAGATTTTGATTAAAAAAACCAAGGGTTTGTTTGCTTGGCGTGGCAGTAAGACCGATAATATACCCATCAAAATAATCAAGCACCTGACGCCAGAGGTTATATATGGAGCGGTGACATTCATCTGTAATGATAAAATCAAAGGTCTCGATGGGAACGGCCGGGTTGTATTCTATGGGCGGCACATCACCATAGACATTCTCAAGGCCTTGAACAGATTCCTCCTCATCAACTTCCGGAAGATCCTCTCCCCTGAGCATAGAGTAAAGACGCTGTATAGTACAGATGCAGACCCGGGCGGTTGTATCAAGATTTTTTGACGTAAGGCGCTGCACAATATATTCTTCGCTGAATTTATAGTTGTTATAAGGAGAAACATACTGCTGGAATTCTTTAAGGGTCTGTCTGCCAAGATTGCCTCGGTCAACAAGAAACAGAACCCGGCGTGCCTTTGCAAACTTTATTAACCTGTAGATAAAATTAATTGCTGTAAAGGTCTTTCCCGAACCCGTGGCCATCTGGATAAGGGCGCGAAGCTGGTTTGTCGCGAAAGACTTTTCCAAATTTTTAATAGCTGTAATCTGTGCAGGCCAAAGGCCATTTTCAATGAGTTCAGGCATATGCCTGAGCCGCAGGTTTAAAGTGGACAGTTTGCCATAAGGGGTCTGCTTTTCTGCAGCTTGTTCAAGAGGAACGGGCGTATCATCATTTAGCCACTCTTCAAAAGTTTCCGGGCGATGAAAAGAAAAAATGTCTCTGGAACACGGAACAGGATCAAGATCATTTGTAAAACGGGTTGCAACACCAGTTGACTGATAACAAAAAGGAAGAGGTCGGCACCAGGCCGGAAGATTTTCAGGCAGGCCGGTTTTGTACTTGTCTGACTGGATTTCAACACCAGTAAGGGTGTTGCCGACCTTTTTCGCCTCAATAACACCCGCTGCCTTGCCATCCACATACAGAAGATAATCTGCATAGCCGTGGCCTTTGTCTAAAGGGAACTCCCTGATGGCCACACCTTTTTTTGCATGGATATTGGCCTTATCAACATCCTGGACATCCCAGCCGGACTCATCCAGCATTTTGTCAATGGTTTCCCGAGCTTTTTGTTCTGGTGTTTTTGTCATTGACATCCTTTTCAGCTGCAGGGCTATTTATGTAATGATTATCAGCTTATAATTTTGTATCATCAAAAACAAAACAGCTAAATCATTTTTTTTGTACTGACCATACTATTTTCTTTTTTGATTGCCATATGAACTTAGCTTTTCTTTTACTGTAAAGCCGATTTTTTTCTTTGGCTTATTTTCAATATTTATTAATTGATCTAAGGTCTCAAACACAATTTGAAACCGTTTATCAGTTATTTGTTTTAACTCTGCAAGCTCTTTCCTGAGCTCTTTATTGTCAAGAACCATTTGCCTAAGCCTTGTAAAAACCCGCATTATTTGTATGTTTACCTGAACAGCTCTTTCACTCTTTAAGACAGAGGAAAGCATTAGTACTCCATGCTCTGTAAATGCAAATGGAGGGATACGTAATCCCATTATATCTTGATGGCTTCGTAAAAAGTCAAAAAATACCGTTTTACGTCATTCCGGCGAAAGC
>JASEIZ010000064.1 GCA_030017395.1 Desulfobacterales bacterium
TTTTTTAGATTGCTTTAATGATTTATAAAGGGAGAGTGCATTAATCCTCTGCTCAGGAGTAAGATACGTGTTTCTTGAGCTCATGGCAAGACCATCAGGCTCCCTTACTGTCGGAAATCCGACAATTTTTATATCAAAATTCAGATCTTTCACCATCCGGCGTATAACTGCAAGCTGCTGGTAATCTTTACTGCCGAATATGGCTATATGCGGTCTTACAATGTTAAACAGTTTTAAAACAACCGTTGCAACTCCTCTAAAAAATGTCGGCCTGGAAATTCCGCAAAGGTGTTTCGGGAGGTTTTCCAGCTCTACATATGTTTGAAAGCCATCCTGATAAAGATCGTTTTTGCCCGGATAAAAAATTACATCTACGCTCTCTTTTCGCAATAATTCAAAATCTCTGTCAAAGTCTTTTGGATATGATTCAAAATCTTCTCCTGGAGAAAACTGGGTGGGATTTACAAAGATGCTGACAACTAAATTATCTCCAAGTTTACGTCCCTCCTTTATCAAAGACAGGTGTCCTTCATGTAAAAACCCCATGGTCGGCACGAAAGCAACGGTTTTGCCAAGACTCCGCATACGATCGGAATATTCCTGCATCTCTGTTGTTGTAGTAATAACCTTAATATTATGCATTTTAATTCATCCTGCAGCAGTACTTAAAAAATAATATTATAAACGGCTGGAATAAATGTCAACTCAAGTTTGACGGTTTTTCAAAATGGCTTTTTACGAAAGCGTTAAAGTATGCTAAACTCGTAAAAAGTCGAAAAGTTCTCTTTTCCGTCATTCCGGCGAAAGCCGGGCACGTAGTGAAGCGTTAGCGCTATCCAGTAAATTCAATGCGTTCTGGATGCCCCCGTATCAAGTACGGGGCAGGCTTATCAAGTCCGGCATGACGATTTCAAGACTTTTTACGAAAGCGTTAAAGTATGATAGAGTATTAAAAAATCAGGCCGTATAACCATGCAAGCATGAAAGACGTTGAAAATTGCAAAATCAAAAAATTAATAAGCTAAAATTATGCCTGGCGATATTAAGCGGATTGCTCCTTACCTGCTCTTTCCCCAAAATCGGCTTCGGTATGCTTGCCTGGGTTGCTCTTGTTCCACTCCTGGTAGTCTTAAGAAATCTTTCTCCAAAAAGAGGTTTTGTCCTTGGTTTTATTGCAGGGTTTGTTCATTATCTGACACTTTTGTACTGGCTTGTATATACAATGAATACATACGGCGATCTTCCCATAGCGCTATGCATGTTCGTACTCGTTCTTGCTTCGGCCTTCCTTGCCCTTTACCCTGCGACATTTTCAGCAACCCTGTTAAACTTATGCGCAAAGCCTGGGATTTGCACTTTTGCGATTCCTGTTTTATGGGTTTCATTTGAATATATGCGCAGCCTTTTTTTTCTTGCATTTCCGTGGGAACTTATCGGCTATTCCCAATATAATAATTTACTCCTTATACAAATTTCAGATATATTTGGTGTTTACGGCGTATCATTTTTAGTTGCCTTATCAAATGCAACAATTTGTTTAACCTTTCTTTATTTAACCAAAAAAGACTGGAAAAAAGAAAGTGTGACAAAAAAAGTCGCTTTGGGGGCAATATCTGTTTTTACGCTGATTTTTGTTCTTGTACTATCTTATGGAAAATGGCGGATAGATTCGATTGACAAACTTGTTAGCTCTTCCCCATCAATTAAAGTCGCAGTTGTTCAGGGAAATATTGATCAGTCTGTAAAATGGAATCCTGAATTTCAACGCTCAACCATAAAAAAATATATTGAGCTTTCTTTTTTATCAAAAGCTGATAACCCCGACATTGTTGTTTGGCCTGAAACCGCCACCCCTTTTTATTTCCTTTATAATATCGGACTCTCAAACATGGTTATAAAAGGAATTAATGATACAGGAACAACGTTCCTGTTCGGCAGCCCTTCATTTATTCCCGGAAAAGAGGTTGTTGAATATTACAATACCGCCTACCTGGTCCGCAGGGATGGAAAGATATACGGCAAATATGACAAGGTGCGTCTTGTTCCATTCGGCGAATACATTCCTTTTAATAAATGGCTGCCATTTGTCGGCAAAATGGTGAAAGGGATTGGTGATTTCAAGCCGGGTGTTAAAGGCCAAACCATTAAGTGGAATGACTATAGTTTAGGCCTGCAGATCTGTTATGAAATCATTTTTCCGGACCTTTCCAGAGCTATGGCAAAAAACAAGGCGGCATTACTCGTAAATATTACCAATGATGCGTGGTTTGGCACAACCAGCGCTCCTTATCAGCATTTTTCCATGGCTACATTTAGATCTGTGGAAAATAGGCGAGCCCTTGTCAGGTCGGCTAATACAGGGATAAGCGGCTTTATAGATCCTGTCGGCAGAATTATTGAAAAAACAGATCTTTTTAAGGAAACGGTAGTTACACGTTCCGTGCCTTTAATACGGACGACATCTTTTTATACCTGTTTCGGAGATTTGTTTGCCATCGCCTGTATGGTTGCAACAGCTATTTGCTATATGTTAGAATATGTTTATAATAGATCATAAGAGTTCACGGTTTACAGTTATCGGTTTACGGTTGAAAAACTGTGAATTGTAAGCTGACAACCGTGAACCGTAAACCGTATTTCTTATGGAGGAAATAATATGTCGATAGATATTGAACAGACAATCAAGGAACTTTCCCTTAAATTAGAACAATTGCGAGGCTATCTTTGACATTGCCGGCAAAGAAAAAAGGCTAAATGAAATAGAGCATCTGGTCGCAAAAAAGGATTTTTGGGATAATCCTGAAAAGAATAAGCTTGTTTTAAAAGAACGAACATCTATTGCCAATAAAATCGAAAGATGGAAAAGTCTCTACAATGACCTTGAAGAAAGTAAAATCCTGTTTGATCTTGCCAAAGAGGAATCGGATGTTGATACAATTGAAGAAGCAGTCCAGCAGGTTCAGGATATTAAGGGAAAAATAAAAAAATTTTCGCTTGATCTGACTTTGAGCGCCGCGGACGACCAGAACAACGCTATTGTTTCCATTAACGCCGGAGCCGGTGGAACCGATGCCCAGGACTGGGTTGAGATGCTCTTTAGAATGTATACGAGATGGGTTGAACGGAAAGGTTTTAAAATCAATATAATCGACTATCAACCCGGCGATGAGGCAGGCATTAAAAGTGTTACCTTCACAGCAAACGGAGAATATGCGCACGGCTACTTAAAGACGGAAAACGGCGTGCACCGTCTGGTGAGAATTTCACCGTTTAATGCGAGCGGAAAACGGCACACCTCATTTGCTTCCGTATTTGTCTATCCTGAGCTTGACAATGAAATCAAAATAGATATTGAAGATAAAGATTTGCGTATAGACGTTTTCAGGGCAAGCGGCGCCGGAGGACAACATGTTAATAAAACAAGCAGCGCCGTCCGTATTACACACCTTCCAAGCGGAATCGTTGTTCAGTGCCAGCAGGAAAAATCCCAATACAGGAACAAAGAGATGGCCATGAAGGTGTTAAAAGCAAGACTTTACCAGCTTGAAAAGCTTAAGCAGGATGAAAAAATGCATGACTTGTATGAGAATAAAAATGAAATAGCTTGGGGAAGCCAGATCAGATCTTATGTTTTACAACCATATCAAATGGTTAAGGATCACCGGATAAACCTTGAGGTCGGCGACGTAAACAATGTTTTAAACGGAGGGCTCGATCCCTTCATAGAGGGAGTGTTACTCTCAGGGAAAACTTAGTTTAAATTATGGATTGTCTTGATATTATAGGTGAATATTACGAAAAGGGTACTATGCTGCATGAAATTCTCATGCAGCACGGTGAAAATGTTGCAAAAAAAGCTCTTGATGCAGCTAAAAATGTATCCCGCCTAAAGCCTGATCTTGACTTTATAAAGGATGCCGCCATGCTCCACGACATCGGAATTTTCCTTACAAATATGCCAAAGTTTGGTTGCACAGGCAAGTATCCTTATATATGTCACGGGTATCTGGGACGCAACCTGCTGGAAAAGAAAGGAATGCCCAGGCTTGCGCTTGTATGTGAGCGACATGTTGGCGTTGGAATAACACCCGAAGATATAAGGCAATATAATCTTCCGCTTCCTGAACGTAATATGGAACCCGTCTCAATAGAGGAACAGATTATATGCTATGCTGATAAATTCTTTTCTAAAAACCGTAATTCAGGTTCAGAGGAAAAATCTGTTGAAGATATCAAGCTTGGCCTTGAGCAATACGGTCATGACAAAGCAGCAAAATTTCAGTCATGGTTCGATATGTTTGAAGGATGTTTAGATGTCAAAGCTATTTGAAACAACAAACATAAACGGCATGACCATTAAGAACCGGTTTGTCCGGTCTGCTACATGGGAGGGAATGGCAGAAGATGATGGCATGTGTACGGATAAGCTGATAAATTTAATGTGTAATTTGGCCGAAGGAGAGGTCGGCCTCATTATTACGGGTCATGCTTATGTTCATGAAAAGGGGAAAGCAGGCCCGTGGCAGTTGGGTATATATGAAGACAGGCTTATTCCAGGACTGCGTGAAATGACAGATCCCGTTCATAAAATGGGCGGCAAAATCGCAGTGCAGCTTGCACATGCCGGCATGTATGCAAACACCGGCATTAAAGGTGATATCCCTTTTGCTCCTTCACTTGTCAGTGGTTTTAGAAAATCTGCGATACAGGAGATGACCCTGCATGACATACAGGATGTAGTTGAAGCATTCGGCCTGGCGGCAAAACAGGCAAAAAAAGCTGGTTTTGACGGTGTTCAGATTCATGCGGCACACGGGTATCTTGTGAGTCAATTCCTTTCTCCCGCCTTTAATAAACGGCAGGATAAATATGGGGGAGATATTGAAAATAGAGCCAATATTCTAATCGAGATTTTGAGCAGTATAAGAAAGCAGGTCGGGAATAATTATCCTGTGCTGATTAAAATGAACTCATGTGATTTTCTGGAACAAGGTCTCAAAGTTAATGATTCATTAATAATCGGAGCCATTCTGGAAAAGGCGGGTATAGACGCTATTGAACTAAGCGGTGGGACTATTGCATCAGGAAAGAAAGGGCCTGTAAGAACAGGAATTGTATCAGGGAAAAACGAGGCATATTTCAAGGACGCAGCTTCTGCCTTTAAAGAAAAGATTGATCTTCCGATCATACTCGTGGGTGGAATCAGGTCTTTTTCTCTTGCACAGCGGTTAGTTGACAATAATGTTGCGGATTATATATCCATGAGCAGGCCGTTTATCAGAGAGCCTGCTTTGATAAAACGCTGGAAGGACGGCAACCACAATCAAGCCTCCTGCATTTCGGACAGCAAGTGCTTTATCTCAGCCATGAGCGGCAAGGGAATATCTTGCGTGGGAGGAGCTAAACAAAAATGAAGCAAAAGATTGCCGGACAATTAATATATGCTTTGTTAATAATAGTTTCGACCATTGCTTTGCCGGAAATTTTATCAACCGCTCATTCCGAACCTGCTGACAGGATAATTGTTGAAAGTATGACATCTGCTGCTTTTGACAGGATTATTGCGGACAGAAAAAACCGGTATTTGATTGTTTTTATGACATCATGGTGCGGCCCTTGCAGAGAAGAGTTGCCAGGATTAATTAATCTGAATAATAAATATAAGAGCCGTGGCCTCAAAATAATCGGTATAAGTATCGACTTTAACGGGCCAACGGCCATCCAGCCGCTTATTGACAAGGTAAGCGTTAATTTCCCTGTATATTGGATCAGCGAAGAAACAGCAAAAAAATATAATATCGATGCCGTGCCGATGATTTTTTTAGTCAGGGAAGGCAGGATAGTTGAAAAAATTATCGGCAAGAGATCTGAAAAGTATATCGATAAGAAAATAAATATTTTTCTGGAATAAAAGTGATGAGTTGTAATTGAACAGTTGCGGCTTCAGTTGAAAAAGAAGGGGGATGTCGCATCCCCCCCCCTCTAAAGAAATGTTGCCATACGGCTCATTCTGACTTGCAGCGCTAATCAATTCGGCTGTGGTATCTTCTTTTTTGCTCCCTGGCGCTCGAAAACCCACGCGGTCATAACCTTTTTGCCATCGACTTCCTTGACCACGCCTGTCACCTTTACGTCGGAACCAACAAATTGAACCATCTTTTTTCCAGGAACGTTGTTGACCAACGCATACTGCCCATCTTTGCACTCGATGGCGATAGGGGCAAGTGTCCCGCTCGGATCGGCAGGCGCTGCAACGATCTTCCCTGTAATTTTCACTTCATCACCTGCAAGAGCCGTCATTGCGAACATTACAGAAACGATTAGAACAAAAAACCCCACACTCAATAGCCTTAGGTTTTGTTTCATTTTTGTCACCTCCTTGAATTTTAGTTTAAGCGGGGGGGGGGTAGCAAATCCTCCCGCAACCTTAGTATTTGTCCACTTTCTTTGGGAAAAATCCACTCAATAATCATCTATTTTCAACTTATAGCTTTTCACTGTAACCATATTGCGACCCTTGATTGCCTTTCTGACCACACCGTAAACCTCTACATCATGCCTTATGAATTTCAGCAGTTCTTTCCCTTTTTCATCTTGTTTAATCACATACTCCTGCTCATCCGGGGTCGAAATGGCAGCAGCGAGGGCGTTTCCTTTCTCGTCCCAATCCATTGAGACTACAATGCCTCTGACAATGGTCGGTCTGTCACCTTTTTCCTTGCTTTCTTTCACCTCCTTTTTAAATGCCGTTGTTGTCATTGTCAGGTTTTACCGCCATTTTTTCAATCACGCTTCGTTGGATGGGTATTCGATCCATTGTTAACAGTAACGTTTAATACTTTCTAAAAGCAGTATCTGTGCCAAAGTTATAATCTATTGATGTTAAAAGGGTTGTCGGGTTAAATGCAAGTTGCCATCGGAACTATCGATTCCGATACTTGCAGAAAAATATGCCTTTTGCCTGCCGCCAAAACTTTTATGAATTATTTAATAGATTGACATAACAGGAAAATTTATATATCAGAATTTCTAATTCCGGTATTTTCGATAAATGGGACTCGATGTTCCGTTTTGGAAAGTGAATTGTTCGGGCATGAGAAGGGCGTATTTACAGGGAAGAACTCTGAGTCCTGATATGCGACAGAGCTGACCGGATTGCTCCCAGCAAGCTACGTCCTTTAGGGCGGGGTCAAGGCTGACTTTTGCGGTTCAACAGGTTTAATAACTGGCATCCCTGCAATCTCATAGGATATAGCCCCAAAACGGCATGATTCATTGAGGCATTTCAGGCATCTGATACAATCATGCTGGTTGGGCCCTTTATAGAACTTTATTCCCATTGGACAATTATTGTAACATTCCCTGCAGTGCGTGCATTTTTCGGAATCGTGAATCATCCTGAAAACACTGTGTTTATTAAAAAACGAATAAATAGCCCCTAAAGGACATGCTACACGACAAAATGGTCTGCGACTCAATATCATCCATACGATAAAAACGAACAATATCGCCAACTTAAAGTAAAATAGCACTCCGATCAACTCTTTTAGTTCAGGTTTTAGAAATATCAATGGAACACCGGCCTCCAGAGTCCCGGCAGGGCATATAAACTTGCAAAACCATGTCATCCCGTAGCTATAGTCATCTATAACCAGCGCAGGAAGAATAAAAATAAATAGTATCAGAAACAGATACTTCATATATGTTAGAATTTTGGGGATTTCAAACTTTGGTGAAGGGATTTTATGAATCAATTCCTGCAGCAAACCAAAGGGACAAAGCCAGCCACATGGCATGCGTCCCACCAGGCTTCCAATCAGTCCAAGTGTTCCAATAATATATGCGCCAAAATGGTAATGCCCTGCTTTAACAGCCGGCCGCAGACCGGCTATTATACTCTGTAATGAACCAAGCGGGCATGAACCTGTTGCAGCAGGGCAGGAATAACAGTTAAGACCCGGCGCACATATTGATTTAAGCGTGCCCTGATATATTCCTTTTGTGTGTGGAAACATCCAGTAGGCATTGCTTAAAGCAGTTGAAACGATCTGTATCCATCGCCTTAAAACCGGCATTACCCAATTCCTATACAGTCCAGGCAAATCTTTATTGCTTTTTCCATGACTGTTGAAACTTCGCCAAGGTTAATACCAAGGAGAATAAGGACAAGAAAAAGTATAATCAATAAAAGAGGGAATGCTCTTTTTGGGGAAATCGTGGAATCAGGCAAAATATATTCCGCTTTCATACTTCATTTCCTTAGCCTTTATGTCAAGATGCAGCGTCGCCACCTGTTCAAGGAGAGGATATATAATACGCTCTGTTTTTCTTGTATCTATGGTTTTGATATATTTTTTACATTTATCACACAAATCAACTCTGTATTCTTTTTCTTCTTCACTGTATAAATAGTTAAGTGTCTTGCTGTCCGTGTTGTCACAAAATGCGCAGCACAGCCTTCTGGATGACCATTTGTGCCCACAGAAACCGCACAGCAGAAACCGCCCGCCCCCTTCTCCTTCAAACATTGAAAGCATAGGAGGACTTCCGCAAATAGGGCAGTATCCCTTTGTCCATGGGCGATCCTTATCAAGATAGGTTGAAAGCTGTTGAGCACAGATTGATAAGGAAGGTTTTATACTGTTGTAAACGATAAAGGCGAGGTCGCCTTTTTTTATATCGTGTTCCTTTGCGGTCTTTTCAAAAACAGAGTCATCCTCTTCGAGAAGACCAAAAATCAGGGAATCAAAATCAAATTCTTCTGCGTCAATAGCTTTTAGTATTGCTTGGGCAGAAGAGGCCATGTCTCCGCTCGATGCTTTTATTATGCTGCAAATTTTTATTAAAAGCATCTTAGATGTTTTAACATCAATTGCAAATTCAGATAGATTTACCAGAGGAAACTCTTCATTGGTCTTTATCAAAAGCATTTCCTCCGAAATCTGTATCGGGTCAATCTGCATCTTGTCTTTGGAATCTTCCTGAGCAATAAAGATTTGTTTGTAAAAATCTAAAATAGCTCCATAAGCAGGCCTAAGCTGCTTTAATGACTCTGCGGCCTTTGTTATCTGATCTTCGTTAAATTGAATGTTATCTGTCATGTGTTCTCCTGTTCAGGTGTTGTCAAGTAGAAACCTTTGCAAAACCATGCTTATCTGTCATTTCGACCGCAGGGAGAAATCTCAACAGGTTTGAATCATTAAGATTTCTCGTCGCTTATGCTCCTCGAAATGACAAAATTCAAAGCAACTATATACTCCTATCACATTTGTTTGAAAAATAAAAGGGGAGAAGATAAAAATCTCCTCCCCTTTTTTACTTGCTTAGATTTAATAATTAAAGCAGACGCGAAGTAATATTCGTCAACGGTCGAACCATCCGCTTTAATGCCATCTGCCTTGTAATGCTGAAGTCGGCATTTGAGGCCATAGCATTCTTGTAATACAGTTTCGGCTCATAAGCTACAAGATAAATAACACTTACAGTATCTTCATCAATTAGCATGGCCTTTGGATTTTTCTTTTTAACCTCTCCAAGACGCTTTTTGGCAAGCGCAAGGATCTCATCACTGTCGCCGAAAGTCATGGCGCCTGTCGGACACGTTTGAACACATGCCGGAGGCAGTCCGTTTTCAACCCTGTCTAAGCACATATCGCACTTTGCAAGTGTGCCGTCGGCTGCTTTCCGCGGAATATTATAAGGACATGCTTCAATAATTGCAGCAGCGTCCAAACGCTTGGTGTTTGCCGTAAATATAATGGCACCTGTCTTATCATCCCTGAATATAGCACCTGGATCTCCTGCTGTTTCAAGACAGGGTGCTTCAATACAGTGACGGCACTGTTCAGGAAAGAAGAGCCAGTTTAACTTTCCGTCAATAACCTGCTCACGCATTCTAACCACTTTATAAGTTATAAAGGA
>JASEIZ010000065.1:0-7258 GCA_030017395.1 Desulfobacterales bacterium
TTTTTTACCATCCTGCAAGGGCGATTAACGAGGTGTGTTCGCAAACAATCTGCTAAAACAACGCTGGTCAAAAATTATCGTCAGTATAATTAAAAAATACAACCGAACTTTTTTCTCATCTTTGGCTTTTCTATCTTGCCGGTGGGGTTTCTTGGAACATCGTCGAAAAATATTTTCTTCGGCCTTTTATATCTTGGAAGATCTTCACAAAACTTAAACACATCGTCTTTGCTAATACTTACGCCGGGCTTGAGTTTTATAACTGCTGCAACAACCTCCCCAAGACGCTCGTCAGGCACACCGATTACCCCGACATCATGGATGTTGTTATTATTCATTAAAAAGTTTTCGATCTCAACAGGAAAAACATTTTCACCTCCTGATATTATAACATCCTTTTTCCTATCAACCAGCCATATAAAACCGTCATCATCCATGCGGGCAATATCCCCTGTAAGCAGCCACCCATAAATCAATGTTTCAGCCGTCGCTTCGGGATTTTTATAGTATTCCTTCATAACCCCCGGTCCTCTTACCAGGAGCTCGCCTGATTTTCCTCTGGGCAGGGCTTTCATATTGCTATCAACAATCATACATTCCCACTCAAACCCGGGAAGTCCTATTGCACCGACCTTGTGGAGATTTTGCATCCCAAGATGCACGCACCCTGGTCCTGTGGCTTCTGTAAGGCCATAATTGGTGTCGTAATCATGATTAGGGAAAACCTTTTTCCATTTTTTAATAAGGCTCGGAGGAACCGGCTGAGCGCCGATATGCATTAATCGCCACTGATCAAGCTTATAGTCGCTTAAATTTATATCCTTATTTTCAATGGCGACAAGTATATCGTGCGCCCAGGGAACAAGAAGCCATACAATAGTCGCTCTTTCTTCGGAAATTGTTTCCAATATCCATTTTGGGCTAACCCCTTTCAGGATAACGGATTTTGCCCCGACAATAAAATTGCCGAACCAGTGCATCTTTGCCCCGGTATGGTAAAGAGGAGGTATGCACAAAAAGTTGTCTTTATGAGTCTGTTTATGATGGTCATGCTCAACTAAACATGCGAATTCAAGATTTCCATGAGTCAAAAGCACGGGTTTTGGCTTGCCGGTAGTTCCCGAAGTAAAATACAGCGCTGCGCCATCAGATGGTTTGATTTCAATCTTTGGATTTATAATGGAGCTGGATAAAAAAACATCTTTGTACTGCATGGCATAATCCGGGCATTTATCATTTTTGCCGACAAACACATAGGCGGCAACGGTTTTATCTAAACAGGTTTTAATTGAATTTATTCTGTCGATAAATTCCTCTCCAAAAATAAAAACCTTTGCCTGCGCCGTTTCCGCACACATCATGATATCATCTGCCGACAGCCTGAAATTAAGTGGAACAGCCCATGCGCCTGAACCAAGTATGCCCAAGTAAACAGGAAGCCATTCAATACAGTTCATCATAAGCTGTACGACCTTGTCTTCCTTTTTAATTCCCATGGCGATCAGTGAATTGGCAATGCTGTTTGCATGACTGTTGAACTTATCCCAGGTAATGTGCCTGCGTATATTTTTAGCAGGTTCTCTTTCAATAAGAGCAATTTCCTTGCCGTAATCAGCAGCGTTTTTTTCTAATATTTCGGTTATAAGCATATCCTTATCCTTTTTAAAAAAAATCCCGCCGCGCATATTGCGGGCGGGATTTTTTTAAGCAACTTTTATTTTTTGCTATTTTTTATCATCGTTTTTTACTTCTTCGAAATCGGCATCTACAACATCGTCATCAGGAGTAGAAGCTCCCGGCTGAGCGCTGCCTTGCGCATCAGCTTCAGCCTGCTGGTCCCCTTTTTGTGATGCCTGCTTATACATAGCTTCCGCAAGCTTATGGGAAGACTGTGTCAACTCCTCGCTCATGCGTTTGATTTCTTCCTTGTCATCACCTTCCATAGCCTTTTTAAGGCTGGTAATGTTTTTCTCAATTTTACTTTTAGTTGCACTGTCTACCTTATCTCCAAGATCCTTTATAGATTTCTCGGTTGAATAGATAAGAGCATCAGCAGTGTTGCGCGCTTCTACCAGCTCTTTTTTCTTTTTATCTTCATCAGAATGAAGCTCTGCGTCTTTAATCAGTTTATCTATTTCTTCCTTTGACAGGCCGGAAGATGCCGTGATCTGAATTGACTGTTCCTTGCCGGTAGCCTGGTCCTTTGCAGACACGTTCACAATGCCATTGGCGTCTATATCAAATGTTACCTCTATCTGAGGCACACCTCTCGGTGCAGGTGGTATGCCCACCAGTTCAAAACGACCGAGTGTCTTATTGCCTGCCGCCATTTCACGCTCACCCTGGAGCACATGAATTGAAACAGCCGGCTGGCTATCTGCAGCAGTTGAAAAAATCTGGCTTTTTCTTGTAGGAATAGTTGTATTCTTTTCAATAAGCCTTGTCATTATGCCGCCTAAGGTTTCAATGCCAAGCGAAAGGGGTGTAACATCAAGAAGCAGAACATCCTTTACATCCCCCTTTAAAACACCTCCCTGAATAGCGGCGCCGATAGCAACAACTTCATCAGGATTAACTCCCTTGTTAACTTCTTTGCCAAATATCTTCTTGACCCTTTCCTGAACAGCCGGCATACGTGTCATTCCTCCAACCAGGATAACCTCATTTATATCGCCGGCAGTCAGTCCTGAATCCTTGAGCGCGGTACGGCAGGGATTTTCAAGTTTATCTAACAAACTGCCTGTAAGGGCTTCCAGTTTGGCTCTGGTTATTTTAATATCAAGATGCTTGGGGCCGCTGGCATCAGCAGTTATAAAGGGAAGATTAACACCTGTCTCCATGGAGGTGGATAATTCCATCTTTGCTTTTTCAGCCGCTTCCTTAAGCCTTTGCAATGCCATTTTGTCGGTTCTAATATCAATTCCCTGATCCTTTTTAAATTCATCTGCAAGATAATCGATCAGCCTGAGATCAAAATCTTCCCCTCCAAGATGGGTGTCGCCGTTTGTAGATTTTACCTCGAATACACCCTCGCCGATTTCAAGTATGGACACATCAAACGTGCCTCCACCAAGATCAAATACAACAATCTTTTCTTCTTTTCTTTTGTCCATGCCGTAAGCAAGAGCTGCAGCAGTCGGTTCATTAATAATCCTTAAAACATTAAGGCCTGCAATCTTTCCGGCGTCTTTGGTGGCCTGACGTTGGCTGTCGTCAAAATAAGCCGGTACGGTGATTATTGCATCAGTAACTTTTTCACCAAGATATTCTTCTGCTGTTTTTTTAATATTTGCCAGTATGAACGATGATATTTCCGCAGGGCTGTGGAGTTTGCCGCGAAGGTTTATGCGTATATCCCCATTGCTTGCCTGTTCCATCTTATAAGGAAGTATCTTGATATCACTTTGAACAGTAGGTGATGAATATTTTCGGCCTATGAGTCTTTTAACAGCAAAAACCGTGTTTTCAGGATTCGTGATTGCCTGCCTTTTTGCAATCTGGCCGACCAGTCTCTCTCCCTTTTCGGTTGCAGCAACTACCGAGGGCGTTGTGCGGCCCCCTTCAGGATTTGTAATGACTTTTGCTTCGCTTCCCTCCATTATGGCTACGCATGAATTTGTAGTGCCAAGATCGATCCCAATTATTTTGCCCATCATTTGCCTCCTTAATCTTTATATCAAATCTATTTTTTTATTTTTTTTCATTATCTGCCCTGGCTTTTGGCCTGGAAACAACAACCATAGCCGGTCGCAGCAGTCTTTCATGTATCATGTATCCCTTTTGGAACTCATTTATAACAGTGTTTTCATCATAATCATCTGATTCTTCGCTTATTACAGCCTGATGGAAATTTGGATCAAAAGGTTTTTTCAATGATTCCAAAGGGGTCACGTTGAATTTTTCAAAAATTTTCAGTATTTCCTTCAGGGTCATATTAACCCCTTCAACCAAAGCGGAACTTGCCTTGTTGTCGGTGCTTGAAGAATCTACAGCTCGTTCAAGATTATCAACAACAGAAAGCATATCTTTAATTAAGGATTCATTTGCAAATTTTCTGAATTCACCCATTTCTCGAGCCGACCGCTTTTTGTAATTTTCAAACTCGGCTGAAATCCTTAAAAAACGATCATAATTTTCTATGGATTCTTCTTTTGCAGCTTTTAGTTTGGATTCCATTTCCTTAATTAAATCATGATATTTTTTTTTATGCTTTTTTGTTGAGCCGATTTTTTTTGACTCTTTTTCTACTGAATCAACTTTTTCGGTTTCAATAGCTATTTTCTTTTTTTCGTCAGACATCAGCGGTTATGTGCTCCTGTTCTATTTTTAAAGGTCTCGATGTTTTAGGGTTATCGTAAAGATAATCAAAACTATTGTACGAAAAAATAATACTATTTGTAATATTGTCAAGGCTGTTGTCCGATAATGAGAAATTTTTTGCAAGGTCAAGTAAGACGAAGGTTTAAATCGCAGGAATACATTGAGTATTTTGAGGATAGTGCTAAAGCTTCACTGCGTGCCAAAATCTGAGTTTGACGCAGAGATTGTGAAAAATAGCCATTCTCGGATAGCCTCCAAAGCAGTAAGTGCAGGAATTGGTTTGTGAAAAATAATACTTGGAGGCGGAGCATTTAAAAAAAATGGTTGCGCACCCACTATCGAATCTTTTTCAGAAAAATATAAGCCAAAAAAATGACCGGGATCGATCCGCGACACAGACCGCATCGTTTATCGCTGCTTCCTTCCGGATCTGACGAGGTTCACAACCGTCTGTTGCGCAGTGTCCGATCGGGATGACTTACAATTTTTCTTAATAAAAACCCTCTAGAGGGAATTCAGCCCCGCATAAAGCGGATTTCGGGAAAAGGGCACCGCTAGCTCCCCGCCTAGCACAACCATATACTACTTATAATTCATAATATTATTTTTTCAATAGAAAAAATCGACATGGTTTTATTTAAATTATTTCTTGCTGATTTTTGCAAAATAATTAATAATAAATTTATGTTAAAAAAAATTTTGACGCCGATATTATTAGCCTGCTGTCTTATAACCACCAGTTGTGCATTCTTTGTTGCCGGAGTCGGCACCGGCGCGGCAGTTTATACTTATAAGCAAGGCGAATTAAAAAAATCGTATCAGGCGTCTCTTGATAAAACAATCATTGCCTGCATTGCGGCTTTAAAAAGCCTTAAAATAACTATTACAGAAAGAACACCGGCCGGTATTACCGCAACAATTGAAGGCAGATGCTCCGACAAAACACCGGTTAAAATAAAAATTGCTATGATAACAAACAAGATTACCGAGGTTTCCGTCCGTTCCGGCATTGTAGGAGTGTGGAACAAAAAAAGATCCGAGCTGATTCATGCCGGCATCGCTCAAAAGCTATAATAGGGAGACTTTTGAAAAGGGGGTGTTTTGCAAAGGTCTCATAAGATATTTTCTGTTGTAAAACAGGCTATCACAGCATACAGGATGTTTCAACCTGGTGATTCTGTACTAATATGTGTGTCAGGAGGGCCTGATTCCGTTGCTCTTCTCCACATATTGCTTTCATTAGCTCCAGAGTTTTCATGCACGCTGGGTGTTGCTCACCTTAATCACTGCCTCCGCAAAAAAGATTCGGATAATGACGCTGAATTTGTTGCATTCCTTGCCAAACAGCTTGATCTGCCTTGTTATATTAAGAAAAAGGATGTTCGTAAATATCAGAAGGAGCATAAACTTTCTCTGGAAGAAGCAGCCAGAAGTGTTCGCTATGCTTTTTATGATCAGGTTGCGGAAAAAAACGGATTCAACAAAATTGCTATCGGCCATCATTCTGATGATAATGCGGAACTTGTATTGATGTATTTGCTTCGAGGAAGCGGTCCGCTCGGTATTGGCGGGATACCTCCAGTGAGAAGTTGCAAAAATGGCAACCGGCAGATTATTCGGCCTATGATAAATGTAAGACGATCCGAAATTATTAATTTTTTAGAATCAAAAAGATTAAAGTATGTTTTTGATAAATCCAACAATGATATGAGATACCTTAGAAATAGAGTGCGTCATCAATTAATCCCTTTGATAAAAGAATCTTACAATCCAAGGATAGTCGAAACTATTAACCGCCTTTCTTTAATTATAAGATCTGAAGAAAAATGGGTTGAAAATAATATAAATTCAATATTCAAAAAACTTACTATATCCGTTCTGAACGATAAGATTATTCTTTCGGCAACAGGAATTAACGAAATAGATCCGGCAGCGCAAAGAAGGGTAGTAAGAAAAGCAATTGCCGAGGTAAAAGGGGATTTAAGGCGCATTACATTTTCTCATATAGACTCGGCGGTTAGTCTTTTGAAAAGCAGTCGGTCCATTGCCAGTATAGATCTTCCCGATCGTATCAGGATTGAGCGGGACAAAGATATTCTCAGCTTTTCAAAAGAAAAAAAAAGGTTGCGGGACGTTAATACAAAAGTCCGTTATATTGAACAGGTTCCCTTTAAATACATTATCGAAAAACCTGGCTCTACGCCTGAATCGATATATATAAAAGAAATAAATCTAAATCTGAAATTTTCTGAAATCAATATTGAAGACCTGCCTGATATCCGTTGTGCTGGACAGAATATTGCTTTTTTTGATATGGCCGATATCGTTTTCCCTTTAGTTCTCAGGCCTTTTAGGCGTGGTGATTATTTTCAACCTCTTGGCATGGCAGGTGCGCAAAAGGTAAAGAAATTTTTTATAAACAACAAAATTCAAAGGCTCAAACGATTAAAATATCCGATATTGCTTAGCAAAGGTAAAATTATCTGGGTTGTTGGTTTAAGAATTGATGATTCAGTTAAGATTAAACCATTGACAAGAATTGTGCTAAAGGCTGAGCTTATGCTTGCCTAATTAATAATAATGATTAATATTTGTGAAAACGGTTTACATTTAACCGTTGATCAAAACATAAAAACAATCAGTAAAAAAACCGTGAACAGACAACCGTGAATGGAGGTACCATCTTTTGAACCAGTTTTATAAAAATCTCGCTTTATGGATAGTAATCACTTTGATGATGATAATGCTATATAATCTTTTCAGCCAACAGCGCGCACCTGAATCCAATATCAATTACACTGATTTTCTTGCCATGGTAGAAAGTGAAAGGGTCGCTGATGTGGTTATACGTGGGCAGGAGCTTCTAATTACTGATACAAACCGCAATCATTTCAAGGTGTTTGCGCCACAGGATGCCGATCTTATCAAGATTCTCAGG
>JASEIZ010000065.1:7268-9834 GCA_030017395.1 Desulfobacterales bacterium
ATTCTCAGGCAAAAGGGTGTATCTATAAATGCAAAACCTCCAGCCCAGTCGCCATGGTATGTATCCATTCTTGTTTCATGGCTTCCCATGATTGTTTTAATAGGGATATGGATATTTTTTATGCGTCAAATGCAGTCCGGAGGCGGCAAGGCTCTTTCTTTCGGCAAGAGTCGAGCGCGGCTGCAATCCGACCAGTCAAAAAAAGTGACATTTGAGGATGTTGCGGGAATCGAGGAGGCAAAGGAAGAACTTGGTGAAATTGTTGAGTTTCTGAAAGAGCCTAAAAAGTTTACACGTCTTGGAGGACGAATACCCAAAGGGGTTCTTCTGATGGGGCCTCCAGGCACAGGAAAAACTCTTCTTGCACGCGCGATTGCAGGCGAAGCAGGAGTTCCTTTCTTTAGCATCAGCGGCTCGGATTTTGTGGAAATGTTTGTCGGCGTAGGAGCGTCACGTGTAAGAGACCTTTTTGTTCAGGGCAAAAAAAACGCTCCATGTATCATATTCATTGATGAACTCGATGCTGTGGGAAGGCATAGAGGGGCAGGTCTCGGAGGGGGACATGATGAAAGGGAACAGACCTTAAATCAGCTTCTTGTTGAAATGGACGGATTTGAATCAAACGAAGGTGTTATACTGATATCCGCAACAAACCGGCCGGATGTGCTTGATCCCGCTCTTCTGCGTCCCGGCCGTTTCGATCGTCAAGTGGTTGTTTCGCTTCCCGACATACAGGGCCGTGAAAAAATTCTTAAAGTTCACATGAAAAAAACACCTGTTGCGCCCGATGTCGATCCAATGATTTTGGCAAAGGGAACGCCCGGTTTTTCCGGCGCAGACCTGGAAAACCTGGTTAATGAAGCAGCTCTTCTTGGCGCCAAAAGAAACAAAGAAAAAATTGATATGTCCGACCTGGATGATGCAAAGGACAAGGTTTACATGGGGCTGGAGCGCAAGTCAAAAGTCATTAAGGAAGAGGATAGAAAAATAACAGCATATCACGAAGGAGGACACGCTCTTGTTGCCCGTTTGTTGCCCAATACGGATCCGATTAATAAGATAACCATTATACCAAGAGGCCGGGCAGCCGGTGTTACATGGTTCTTGCCTGAAGAAAGGGATTTCAGATTTAAAGATCAGCTTGAAAATGAGCTTTCAGTTGCTTTTGGGGGCCGGGTAGCCGAAGAAATTGTTTTTAACAGAATCACCACCGGCGCGGTAAATGATATCAAACAGGCAACTGAACTTGCCCAGCGGATGGTGCGTTCCTGGGGTATGAGTGAAAAACTTGGCCCTC
Organism: Desulfobacterales bacterium; assembly: GCA_030017395.1. Taxonomy (GTDB): domain Bacteria; phylum Desulfobacterota; class Desulfobacteria; order Desulfobacterales; family ETH-SRB1; genus Desulfaltia. The sequence goes on from JASEIZ010000065.1 coordinate 8,566, forward strand.
TTTCTTATGCAAAGGATGAGGAACAGATTTTTCTTGGCCGTGAAATATCTCAGCACAGGGATTACTCTGAAGAAACAGCGAAAAAAATAGATGAGGAAATAAATTCTTTTATCAACAAAGCATATGCCCAGGCTGAAAACATATTAAAGGAAAATGTGGATATTCTTCATAAACTTGCGCAGCTTCTTCTTGAAAAGGAGACCGTTAAGGGAGATGAGCTTGATGAACTTATACATTCCATGAAACCGGAGTTTGAGTTGTCTCCCGATAAATCTGAAGATAAAACAAATGGGAAAGTATAATTTTTTGTGGGGCGAACATTCTTTATCTTTTGGCACACGCACCCTGATAATGGGTATTTTAAATGTAACCCCGGATTCATTTTCTGACGGAGGCAGCTTTTTTTCAACCAGCGCCGCTTTTGCTCATGGGAAAAAACTTGTTGAGGACGGAGCGGATATAATTGATATCGGAGGCGAATCTTCCCGACCCTTTTCAAAAAAGGTTTCTGTTGAAGAGGAGTGCAGACGCGTTCTTCCTGTAATAGAAAAGCTGTCAAAACGTATTTCAATACCGATTTCCATTGATACTACAAAGTCGGAAGTAGCAAAACGGGCCATTGAAGCCGGCGCTTCCATAATAAATGATATAAGTGCGTTGCGTACTGATAATAAAATGGCGGCCGTTGCTGCTGAATATGGAGTGCCGGTCGTTTTGATGCACATGAAGGGAACTCCTGAAACAATGCAGTTAAAACCGTTTTATAATGATGTTATCAGTGAAATTAAAGAGTTTCTTGAAAATGCGATCATCATGGCTGAAAAGAACGGTATTCCAAGATCAAAAATCATTATCGATCCTGGAATCGGTTTTGGCAAGACGGTTGAACACAATCTTCTTCTAATTAATCGTCTATATGAATTTACAAGCTTGGATGCGCCTATTCTTATAGGACCTTCAAGAAAATCATTTATTAGAAACACCCTTTTTAACAAACCTGCCGGAGATATCAAGGCTGATATCCCCGCTCTGGAAATCGGCACTCAGGCAGCGGTTGCCGCTGCAGTTTTACGGGGAGCCGATATTGTGCGCGTTCATGATGTTGCCGGAACATATAAAACAGTAAAAGTTGTTGATGCTATTAAAAACGCATAAAGAGGTTCACAGGTTCAAGGTTCACGGTTCAGAGGTTGAAGGTTCAGAGATTCAAGAACTGAAAAAAATTAACATCGAACATCGAACGTCCAACATCGAATTTTGAATAAGGTA
>JASEIZ010000066.1:0-8913 GCA_030017395.1 Desulfobacterales bacterium
GATGCCGGATCAAGTCCGGCATGACGATTTCAAGACTTTTTACGAGACCATCAATCATAATTGATTTATAAAAAGCAGGAATTAATCAGGTGTTAGGTGTTAAGTGTTAAGTGCTTGATAAAACATATAGGTGCTTTAATATGACACCTGATTTCCGATCTCCGATTTCAGGATTTGGGCCTTTGCCGAAGCAGTCAAATACAGCAAAAAATCTTAAAGTTTGGGGAAAAATTTGCCGATGTTTATATTAAATAAGTAACAAATTGCCTACTCAAGTAAAGGAAAAATAGAATGTCCAGCACTAATCTTATAAGCGGCCTTTCAAGCGGTTTTGACTGGCGCAGTATGATAGACCAGTTGATGGTGATCGAACACCAACGGGTAGATATCGTTGAAAATAGAAAGAGTGACTATCAGGCAAAGCTCTCCGCTTTTCGATCCGTGAATACCACACTTTTGTCTCTGAAGACACAGTCGGCAACACTGGCAAAAAGCGATTCCTTTAATGTATACACCTCATCTTTAACCACCGATTCCACCAATTACACTGCATCGGATTTCATGACCATCACCACAAGCACTGATGCTGCTCCGGGGTCTCATACCATTGAGATGAGTACAAGTTCGAGAATTGCCCGGGCCCGCAAGATATCGTCCAGGAGCTTTGCAAGCTACGACGAGACCTTGGTTCTGACCGGAGAGTTTGTTATTAACGGCAGAGCAGTCAGAGTGGATGACACCGATGACCTGATGGACATACGCGACAAGATCAATAATGCGAACTCCGGTTCAAGCGCTACAGGGGTGACGGCTTCAATATTGACAGTCTCTGACACCGATTATCGTTTGATATTAACAAGCGATAATACAGGCAAGGATGCTTTCAATATTTTTGACGCGAGTGCGGATACAGTAAATATCTTGCAAAACACTTCCACCGGATTGGGATTTCTTGACGGCACAACCCCTACGATAAAAAATTTCACCAGCGACGGCGCGGAGTCAGAGAGGTTTTCCAGTAGTGAGGTGGCGGTTGGCTCACTTCTTGGTCTAACAAGCGCACAGTCCGGCACAGGTATAACCATAGGGGGAGGGACGGTTGATATTAATCTTGCCACCCAATCTCTTGCAACAATTGCCGGCAATATCAATGCCATAAGTGGTGTTTCGGCATCAGTGGAGAGTGTTACCGAAGACGGAACAACCAGTTATTACATCGATATAAGCGGGACAACCACTTTCAGCGATAAGAACAATGTGCTTCAGACACTGGGCATTCTGGTCGGGGGACAGTCTAATGTGGCCGAGGTACATACCAGCGATACAGCCAATACCAAAACTACAGCGGCAGGCGGCGGTGTAGTCGCCGGCACTACTAAATGGGGTGAAATAAATACCGGCGGAGATGCTAATAACATAACAAATAACGACACTATCAGCATATCCGGCACAAAGCATGACGGGACATCGGTATCAGGGACATACACCATTTCAGATAAAGCTGTTGACACCATACAGGGTCTGCTGACCGGGATTGAGACCGTCTTTGGACTCGATGCCGGAAGCGCCACTGTAAATGCTGACGGCAAAATAGTAGTCACAGACAGCACAGCCGGTAACGGCGAGCTGAGCATATTTCTGGCTGCCAACAATGAGGGCGGCGGCACTTTTGATCCCGGAACTCTCACAGCCTCCACCGAAGGTTACAGCATGCAGACAATTGAAGGCAAGGACGCAAGCATTAATATAAACGGCACAACCATAACCAGTTCTACCAATACTATTACGGATGTTATTGCAGGAGTCACCATAAATTTGAAAAAGATAGAGTCCGGAACGCAGGTTGATTTGAACATTTCCCGCAATCTTGACAGTATAAAATCATCCGTTCAGAGCTTTACAGACAAGTACAATGAAATAATGGAATATATAAATGGCCAGTTTGCCTGGGATGAGGATACCCAGTCAGCAGGCTTACTCAGCGGCGACGGGACGCTGTCTTCCATCAAGTCGAGTCTTCAGAATATCCTGGTCAGCACGATCAAAGATCTTCCAACAGGCATGAACGCCCTTTCTCTTATCGGAATCAACTCCGACGCAAACGGAATGCTTTCGCTAAATGACAGTGATTTTACAAATGCCCTGGTTAGCGATTTGGCCGGTGTGAGAAGAATCTTTGTGGCTGAAGGGACCACCACGGATGGTGATATTTCATATATATCACATGCCAAAGAGACTGTGGCCGGCGATTACGCCGTTGTGATTACCACGGCTGCGGAACAGGCAACCATCACCGGCGGGATAGATTTAAGCAGCGGGATTGCGAGTGATGAGACCATGGTCATCACCGAGGGAGACAGGACGGCCACCATCGCCCTTGATTGCACAGGAAACGGACAATCCATCGACGATATCGTAAATGCGATCAACTCCGAGCTGGATACGGTCTATACCGAGTTGTGGGCAGGGACAAAGACAAATGCTCTGGTTGGAGGAGGCGTTATTACTTCCATTACTGTATGGGAGGATATTGATACTGAAGGAGGAGGCTCTAATCTTGTTACTGATGACGATACAATTTCGTTTTCAGGAACGACAAGAAGCGGAACATCAATATCAGGCACGTACACAATTGATGACAAAACTACTGATACTGTTCAGGGTCTGTTATCGGCCATAGAGGATGCTTACGGCAATAATATTTCGGCTAACATCGATTCCAACGGCAAATTGATAGTTACGGATAATACTGCAGGAAACAGCCGGCTTGAAATATCCGTTACATGCAACAAGGAAGGTGGCGGCAGTCTTGATTTCGGCACCATGGAGGTGACCACGGAAGGCCGCTATGCCATGGCTATTACCGCATCAAAGGATGCCGGCAACCAGCTCGTGCTGGAAAGCGATGATTACGGAAGCAGTGTCTCGTTCACCGTTAAGCAGTATGCGACAGCAAGCGGCGCGGAAGAGATTACCGGTGATGTTGTAAACACAAGCGGCGCGGTTAATATTACAGGCCTCACTGCATTTAATGCCATTGACGGCTACACGGCCGGTACCGGCGATACCATTAAGATCAATGGAATAAAACATGACGGGACAGTCATAGATGAGGTTACTTTTAATGTCTATGACGGGGCATATAAGGATGTTGATGCTCTTCTTAGTGAAATAGGGACCGCCTTCGGCGGGACCGCCACAGTGGTTGGCGGGAAGATAAAGCTCACGGACAATACCACCGGCGCCAGTCTTATGACCTTGACGCTGACGGAACCTGCCGGGCTCGATTTTGGAGTTTTTTCAGCCTCAACCGGCATAATTAACGGGAGCGATGCGGGTGGTGATGTGGACGGCACCATCAACGGCGAGGCAGCCACCGGTTCAGGCCGGGTCTTGACCGGGGATGCGCCTGCTACAGGGGCAACAACAAGCGTAGAGAAATTGTCTATTAAGGTTACACTTACCCCTGCCCAGTTAGCTTCTCAAGGGGTAAACCAGGGCAACGTCAAAATTACCATGGGCGCTGCTGAACAGTTTGACAGGGAATTATACGGCATTACTGATTTGTACGACGGCTACGTGGCTTTCAAACAGACTTCACTTCAAAACAGTATCGACAGTTTTGAGACGCAGATTGAAAACATGGAAGCAAGCCTGAACCGCAAGATGGAGACGATGATCAATCGGTTTGTGGCTATGGAAATGGCCCTGAGTAAAATTAAGAACCAGAGTGACTGGCTTGCCAGCCAGATCAGCGCTTCCTACAGCGGATGGGTATAGCAGGATGTCGGAGATCATAGGGAATGATCGAGTAGTTCAGTGATATTTATGACTCGACGACTCGATCAGTTGTGAGCGAAGTGAACTAAATTAACAATGAGGATATACTCTTATGTACGGGAATGGAATTAATGCCTACAGACAGATAAATGTGATAACAGCAGACCCCAGAAGGCTGGTATTAATGTGTTATGAGGGAGCGATAAGCAGCCTGAAGACGGCAAGAGAAAAGTATATTTCCAAAGAGTATGAAGCAAAAGCGGAGACTCTTCAAAAGGCGCAAAGTATTATAAGCGAATTGATGCTGGCACTTGATTTTGAAAAGGGGGGAGAAGTAGCCAGGAATCTGGATTCCCTCTACAATTATATGTTGCGCCGCATAATCGAGGGGGATCTGAAAGGGGATATGAAAGCCTTTGACGAGGTAATTATGATGCTTGGCGAACTCGAATCAGCATGGAAGGAGATATCCCGCATCCCTGAAAATTCCCGTTTTATTCATGACACCGGTCAGGTAAAATCCGCAGATTTAAGAGTGACGGCTTTGTAAAAAGTCATTTTGTACGTCATTTCCGACTTTTTACGAATTCATCAGGAGCAACCGGAGTGTATTAAAATGAACAGAAACAATAATAACATACAGGCATGTGATCTATTGAGCCTTTTGAAGAGAAAACTGGGCGCCTTTAAAGCCTTTTTGTCGGCCACAGCTCTGCTTAGAGATGCTGATCTTCAGGAGATGGAAAAAATCGAAACGCTTATAGCAGAGCGTGAAAACTGCATAAAAGTTATCAAGGGAATTGACGGCGGAATAAACAGGATCAAAAACTCCATACCGGCTTTGCCGGGTGAAGCAATGAAAAAAATAAGAACACTCAAAAAAGCCATTGATGATACCGCTGCAGATGCGGCGGATCTGAATAAAGAATTTGAGACAATGTTTATATCTTACCATGATGATTTAAAAGACAGGCTGTCAAAGACCCGTAACAGCCGGAAAGGCGTAAAGAACTATGCGATCAGGGCCTATGGGGTAAACCAGCCCAGATTTTTGGATGTTAGGTCATAAATTAAAGTTTTTTTTGCAATATGCCGATAATGCACTTAAAGCCCAAGGAGGCAAACCCAGGGCCGGAGATATTGAAGAATGGATATAACCATAAATAAAATTGAATCGGCGCCTTTAAATATGCCGGAAGCTTCAGCGGACATGCTGGTTGCTTTCGGAAGTCAGCGTGCAGAAGAAGATCGCGGGAAAACATCTGAATCCGGGATAAGAGAACATGTTAATAGTCAACTGGCAAGAGAGTTAACGGAAAAACTCCAGGGATACATAAACAGGATGAATATAAACCTGGCTTTTTCCACATACGGGGAAAATAATAAAAACATCTCAATTGTCGTATCTGACAAAGAAACAGGAAAGCTAATACGTGAAATCCCGGCTGAAGAACTGCAGCAATTGCATGTAAAAATGGAAGAACTTGCCGGCATGCTTTTTAATGGAATGGTTTAAGCGTGTTTTGATGTAAGTCTGAGGAGTTCTCTCTGCCTTTTAAACACATGTCCGATGATAATGTCCCTGTCGCTTTCAGATAATTCTTCAAATTTAACACTAACATCATATTTGTTTTCCGTCTCTGCTTCTATGCTCGAGACTACTTTCCCAAGCACATTTATCCACGTCTTTGAGGCTAAAGGAAGAAAAACTCTAAGCGCAATAATATCACCAATTCGAAAACTTTGGTTTGAGATGAATCTCATTCCTGAACCACTGATATTCACACATTCACTGCCCACGGATTCATATTTTTCAGCATCTTTGCTTTCCATTATATCCAGGATACGGTCTATTTTTTGGTTTGCCTGATATATAAGCCTGTATAGCAATTCTAAACTAGCTTCTTCAATCTCAGGGGCTTCAAAGGGTTTGCCAAAAGTATTTTTAAAAATAATTTCCGGTTTGCCTTTGCATGTCTCGTAGTCTTTCTGTAAAATCTTCCGGTAATCAACTTTGAGTATGTCATTTACTCTTACGTGTTTTCTATCGTTTGTTTTGACCATGTCAGTTTCTAAAAATTTTTTTGACTTATTAATCATTGTACCGCCTATTTTTTTTAAACCGCAAATCTAAAAACGGGAAACGTAAATATCTGTTCCAACAGGAATCGTCATTTTTTTGTCGCCTACGTCAAGCTTAATGACAAGTAACTATTCAGCCACTAATCTACGCTGATCATCACCGATATTTTTTTCTTTAAAGTCACCAAGATTATAATATAATTTTGTAACCGTTCAAAGTTCACGGTTCAAGGTTCAGAGGTTAATCGCTTTGCGATTTTCTTCTCATCTGTGTGAATCTGTGGCTGAATAGTTGCCAATCTTCGTAAACATTAAAGAATGCATTTTGTGTGCCAGAAATTGCATGCGGGATCAGGGGTCGGTAATGGATATGCGCCTTGTGTAAAATAATCTAACAAGGGTTGCTTTGTTCCAGGGGGACAATTGATATGAATGCATTCACAACATTTTTGTCAAACTGAATATTGCTGTTTCTTTGCAGTTCGTATATTGCCTCATCTGTTTTCAGCGCCTTTCGGTAGGGACGATCGGTCGTCATGGCGTTGAAGGAGTCTGCTACACTTAAAATTCTTGAAAGAAAGGGGATTTCATCCTTCGAGAGCCTATCAGGATATCCTTTGCCATCCCACCTTTCATGATGGTGCCGGATGATCTTTCTTTCATCTTCAAAGAGTGCGATCGATCCCAGTATGCTTTCTCCGGTTGCAGGGTGATTTTTGACGATTTTATACTCCTCATCTGTTAGACTGCCTGGCTTCAGGAGGACATGATCAGGTGTGGCCAGTTTTCCTATGTCATGGAGCAGGGAAGAAATTTTCAGCGATTCGATTTCATGAGCAGAGCAGTTCATGGCTCGGGCCGTATCAACGGCAAGTTTTGTTACATGCCGTGAATGTCTCTCGGTGTAATGGTCCCGCTCATGAATCGAATGAACCAGCGATTCGAAAGTGTCCATTATGCTGCCGAAGAAACTCTCGTAGAGAAGCTTGTTTTCCAGATGAAGCGAGGCTCGTGCCGTGATGTTAAGCATGTAGAAGATATCTTTCTGGGTGAAACTACAGGCGGCATTTCTGCTCGTTACGGTAATGAGAGCAAAGATTTTATTTCTGATTATCAGCGGTGCGCAGAGCAGAGAGCAGTGAGGGCTGTTTGTTTCTTTTGAGTTTAAGAGCTGTACATCCCTTTTCCGTATTACCTCTTTAAAAAAGCCTTCCAGGCTTTCTACCATCGCATCGCCCTCAGCCTCTTTGCCGATGGAATGTTTGCCTTTGATTTTAAATATTTTTCTGTAGAACTTGTCGTTTGCTTCGTCAAAAAGAACCAGCAGGCATTTTTCTCCGCCGGTTACATTGAGAGCGAGCATCACTATTTCTTGGAATATATCATCATTGTTACCCTGCGTTTTTTCGATCTGCTCGTAAATTAAGTTGATTGTTGACAGTTTCCTGATTTTTTCGTTCAGATTCCAGTTTGTTCTCTCGATGTTGAGATCATCTTTGGTCAGGATGGATCTTTCTTTGAAGAGCAGGTCAACCTTGAAGAGGAGGCTATTTATTGTGAAGGGTTTGGCGAGAAAATCAATAGCTCCTTTTTTCATTGAGGAAACTGTGGTATCGATTGTTGGGTAGCCTGTCACAATGATGACGGGTGTAGAAGGATTTAACTCTTTAATTTGGCTCAAAAGCTCAAGGCCGCCCATGCCCGGCATTTTCAGATCGCTTATTACCAAATCACAGGACTCTTTTCGGAATGTTTCAAGTGCCTGGAGCCCGTTTTCGACCTTCCTAATATTGAAATAACCTCCTGCCCTTAGTCCATCAGTAATGAGCGCTTGCATAGATAAATCGTCGTCTACGACAAGGATTGATTTTGGATTTTTGTAATATTGACCACTCATAAAGATGCTTATTTTATTTCTTTATTTTGCAAGATAATATCCAAAAGGCTGTAGGATATTTTGTCAAAGACCTCTTTTTTATTGTCTTCGGATGACAGAGTTATAATATCGGTATATTTGTTAAGATTTTCAGGCTTACGGTGTATCGGATTTTCCAGTCTGTTCTGCTTGCTGTATGCTTTAAGAACGCATTCTACCTGATAAGTTGATATTGTCACGGCATACCTCATGCGTTACGAGACCTGCAAAATTAAGCGTTTTTAAAAGGTCTCTTGGCATAATCATTCGGTATTATATAATCGGCAAAAGGATTTAAAACTTTAGACAATTTTTTAATTAAGATAGTCAAAAGATGCCTGGCATACAAATTGCTTTTGCATACAGCGAACCCCTAAATTCACAATTAAGCGAACCGAACTATTACCTTTTTATGAGATTATCAAAGATGACTTTTTTAAACTCAGCGATATTACATGCTAAACTTATTATTATTTTTATTTTAACGATCCTATTCATTTTTTTGTCGGATTCGGGAGGGGTCTGCGGAGAAGCTGAAGATGAATATTACAACATTCTTGTGTCTTCGTATAAAAACTTTAATGATGCCGCAGCACTGAGCGATAGCCTGAAAACGCAGGGTTATGATTCTTTTTGTGAAACAGTGAACATTCCAAAGAAAGGGGAATGGCGTCGTGTGTTTATAGGGAGGTATAAGGATAGAGATGAGGCATTGAAGACTGGGAGAAAGTTGATAGAAAAGGGGATTATTAAGAATTTTATAGTATTAAAGAGTAACCCTGAAAATAAAAAAGCCGCGTTGGGCAGGAACACAAAGAACGAAAAAAAGGTCCTCTTGCCTCCTGTTTTAACAAAGACGAAAGCTAATCTACTGAATACAGAAAAAATTGTGTTGCCTCATAAAGCTTATAAAGACAAGGCTGATCCAGACCTGAAGGCGGATTCAGAGCTGAAGGCCGGCATGAATCTGTATGACGGTGCTATGAGCGATTTTACGTCAGGAAGATACAAAAACGCTTTAATCAAATTCAAAGAGATATTTGAAGCTAAGAAAAACGAAACAGCGATGAGGCGTATAGCTGATTGTCACTACTTTTTAGGGCAAAAAGGGGATAAACAGCATGTTTCAGAAGCCA
>JASEIZ010000066.1:8923-9720 GCA_030017395.1 Desulfobacterales bacterium
TAGAGATATCATCCGAAATTATCCCGGTCCAAACAAGGAAAATGCGCAGGCTGTTTACAGGCTTGCCGAAAGTTACAGCCGCTTAAATTTTTATTACGAAGCGTTATTGGAATTTAAAAATCTCTGTTCAAAATATCCTGAATCAGACTACATCCCTGAATCTTTATACATGACAGGCGAAATGTACTACAAAACAAAGAAATTTAGCGAAGCAATCGAGAAGTTTAAAGAATACATAACAAGATTTCCGGACGGCAAACATGCCAGAGATGCATATTTTGGCACGGGAAATTGCTATTCTCAGACGCGTCAATTTAATGACGCTGATATCTGGTATGGTAATGCTTTGAAAAAATGGCCTGCTTTGGAAAATATTCCGGAAGATACTCTTTTGAATTTGGGAGCACATTATTTTCAAACCGGAAAATATGATAATGCCCTTGGATTTTTTTTTGTTTGTCTGAACATGTTTCCAGACAGCAAACATTGCAAGGGCACTCTTTATAAGATTGCCCGTTCATTTGAAGCAATGGGACAATTGCGCAGTGCCCTTAAGGTGCTGAGTTTAGTGGTTGAACGGTATCCCGGCAGCGGGGAAGCTCAGGAGAGCGCACTTATTATGGCGAATATCGGGATTAAAGATCCGGGAATAAAATTGCCGGTATATATCCTTCCGGGGATGGATTATTACAGGGCTCCGATCGAGACATACGAAAAAATGGCGGGAAAACTTTCTGATCTTGATATGGAGGAAGAGTTAATATTTCGTAAGGGAGAGGGCCTGATAAAAAGGGAAA
>JASEIZ010000067.1 GCA_030017395.1 Desulfobacterales bacterium
CCAAGGCTACAACACTTCAGGTGTTCACTTTTCAAGTTTAAATTGAATAAAAACTGTTCACTTTTCAAGTTTAGATTACAATACTTAGTCTCAACATTGACAATATTACCCGTTCATTGTAATCTTGATATTGATGAACCGCAGAAGCGAGCGCATTCCCCGCTGCTTGCGGCGGGGAGCTTCAATATTTTATAAGGCTTAAAGACATTTTTTGCAATGTTTTTGTAAAAATGACTGAGAATGACACCTTAAATAAATCAAACCACGGCACAGTTATTTCCGTTCGCGGAAGTGTAATTGATGCTCATTTCCCCAAAAGACTTCCTCATATTCACAACCTTTTGAGAACAGGCGATAACCAAAGCATAGCCTTCGAGGTTGAGACACATCTCAATTCAGAAGTTATTCGCGGTGTTGCGCTGACCTTGACCCAGGGATTGGCCCTTGGTTCGCAGGTTATTGATACGGGCCGGCCTTTGCATGTCCCGGTAGGAAAGCATTTGCTTGGAAGAATGTTCAATCTATTCGGTGAACCTATCGATAGAAAGGGTGAAATCAAAGGAGGAGAATGGCGTTCCGTTTACAGGGAGCCTGTGCCCATCAGTCAACGCTCGACAACCTCTGAAATTTTTGAAACCGGCATAAAGGCTATCGATGTTCTGGCTCCTATGGAGAGGGGAGGGAAGGCCGGTCTTTTTGGTGGCGCCGGTGTCGGCAAGACAGTAATAATTACTGAAATGATACATAATATTGTCGGCCGACGCGAGGGAGTCAGCATCTTTTGCGGTATTGGTGAACGATGCAGGGAAGGGGAGGAGCTTTACCGCGAGATGAAGTCGGCCGGGGTGCTTGACAACACAGTAATGGTATTCGGACAGATGAACGAACCGCCCGGTGCCAGATTCAGAGTAGGTCATGCGGCGCTGACCATGGCCGAGTATTTCAGAGATGACGCCAGGCAGGATGTGTTGCTTTTGATCGACAATATTTTTCGTTTTATCCAGGCCGGATCAGAGGTATCCGGGCTCATGGGACAAATACCTTCCCGCCTCGGGTATCAGCCGACCCTGGGAACAGAATTAGCCAGGCTGGAAGAGCGGATATGCAATACAGCTACCGGCGCAATTACTTCTACTCAGGCTGTGTATGTTCCGGCGGATGATTTTACGGATCCCGCCGCAGTTCATACCTTTTCTCATCTTTCCTCATCCATAGTATTATCAAGAAAAAGGGCCAGCGAAGGGCTTTATCCAGCCATAGATCCGCTCAAGTCCGGATCTAAAATGCTTGTGCCTCCTGTAGCTGGAATGAAGCACTACAGTGTGGCACAGGATGTGCGTAAAACACTTGCAACATATGAAGAAATGAAAGATATCATTGCCATGTTAGGGTTAGAGGAGCTGTCGCGGGATGACAGGCGGATTGTGCGCCGTGCCAGACAACTGGAAAGGTTTATGACGCAGCCTTTTTTCACAACCCGGCAATTCACAGGCTATGAAGGCAGGATGGTTGACCTGAAAGATGCTTTAGATGGTTGTGAGCGCATATTAAATGATGAATTTGCCGATTATCCTGAGAGATCGCTTTATATGATCGGAAATATTAACGAAGCAAAAAAAACATGAAACTTAAAATCTTGCTCCCGACAGAAGTTCTTGTTGACGAAGAGGTTATCAAGGTGATTGCCGAGGCTGATAATGGTTCTTTTTGCCTTTTACCACGCCATGTTGATTTTGTGACCGCCATTGTTCCCGGCATTTTTTCTTTTATAACACCCGACCTTGTCGAACAGTTTTATGCTGTTGATGAAGGCATCCTGATCAAATGCAGCCAGGAGGTTATGCTTTCCACCAGAAATGCCGTGCGGGGTCCTGATCTTGGAGTGTTGAAAAAAACCGTTGAAAAACAATTCGTTGAGCTTGAAGACCGGGAAAAAATGTCGCGTTCCGCATTAGCCAGGCTCGAAGCCGGTTTTATCAGGCGTTTTATGGATATTGAAAAATAGGGGTTGACAGCATAAGCACTGAAAAAAATGAACATCGAACATCGAACGTCCAACATCGAACATCGAATAGTGAAATCGCTCCGCTCTTTAAGATTGATGATTGTTGATTGATGATTTGTGGAAGTCGCTTTGCTCTGCCATTTTTAAAAATTGACAAAATTCCTTATTCGACGTTCAATGTTCGATGTTCGACGTTCATCTTTTAATACGTTCGATGTTGGATGTTCATCTTTCAAAACAATCCGGTATGGCATAAATGCAACCTGTGAATAAAAAGCATCAACAATCATTTAGCAAAACAGTGGGGGGTAAAGAGGTTCGCAAGATCAAAGCGCGCCACGAGAAGAAGAGTGTTGTCTGGTTTGGACTGGGCATGTTCGGTATCCTTGGATGGTCTGTAGTCATTCCAACCTTGATTGGGATTATCCTGGGCATCTGGATAGATATAAAATGGCCGAGCCGCTATTCCTGGACATTGATGCTTCTTGTCATCGGCATTATTTTAGGTTGTTTAAACGCATGGCGATGGATAACATCCGAGCGAAAGATGATTAAAGAGGATAAAGAGACAAAAAAGAATGAGTGAAGTTATAATCCTAATAACTGCTTTTGCCGCAGGCATTGGTCTTGGTACATTTTACTTCGGAGGTCTGTGGCTGACCGTGCAACGTCTTCCCAGGGTTAGAAGGCCGGCGCTTTTGAGTATGTGCAGCTTTTTTGGACGCCTTGGGATAGTTCTTTTTGGATTTTATCTGATCATGGACGGTCATTGGGAGCGGGTTATAGCATGTATGCTCGGTTTTTTAACAATGCGTGCGATTCTTACGCGCTTCTGGGGGCCGCATAGAGTAAAGTAACGAGCAACGAGAAACACCCCCCTGAATCCCCCCTTGAGGTGGGACTAAGGGGGGTGTTAACCAGCAACGAGTAACGAGCAAATGCATATAACTCCTGATTCAATAATTTTATTTCAACTGGGGCCTGTTTCTTTGAATGCAACCATACTGTTTACATGGTGCATAATGGCCTTGATAACCGTGGTATCCTGGCTTGTGACCAGAAAGCTTTCCTCAACAACACAGATGTCTCGATGGCAGAACTTTATTGAAGTTCTGGTAATCGGTATAAGGGATGAGATTCGTGAAATCAGCAGACAGGATTCAAGCAGGTACCTGCCATTTGTAGGCACACTTTTTTTATTTATTGCGCTTTCAAATCTTTTAAGTATCATCCCGGGATATAAGCCGCCGACCGGTTCACTTTCAACAACCACAGCCCTTGCTGTTTGCGTGTTTGTTGCGGTTCCCCTGTACGGCATTGCTCAAAATGGTCTCTCCTATTTTAAACAATATACCAAACCTTCAATATTGATGCTGCCGTTCAATATTATAGGCGAGGTATCGCGCACCATTGCATTGGCTATGCGCCTTTTTGGGAATATAATGAGCGGCACGATAATTGCTGCCATACTGCTTTCCATTGCGCCACTTATCTTTCCAATTATAATGCAGGCTTTGGGATTGTTAATCGGATTGATTCAGGCATACATATTTGCAATTTTGGCTATGGTATACATTGCGGCAGGCTCTCGTGTGCGGCAAAACAAGAAAGGAGATGTATAATATGGATAACGTTGGTATTATTGGAGCTATATCCATTCTTGCGTCAGGACTGACCATCGGCATCGGTTCGATCGGTCCTGCACTTGGAGAGGGGCGGGCATTGGCCCAGGCTTTGAGCTCTATTGCACAACAGCCTGATGAGGCCAATACGATTACACGTACCCTTTTTGTGGGGTTGGCAATGGTGGAATCAACAGCTATTTACTGTTTTGTAGTATCCATGATTCTGATTTTTGCAAATCCGTTCTGGAATTATGTGGTATCTAAGGCTGGGGGATAAACTGTGCTCATCAATTGGTTTACAGTAATTACTCAGATAATAAATTTTCTGGTGCTTGTTTATCTTCTCAAGCGTTTTCTTTACGGCCCCATTATTAAGGCAATGGACAAGCGACAAGAGAAAATCGATCTTCATCTGGAAGAGGCGCGCAAAAAAAAAGAGGAGGCCGATAAGGAGGCCGAGCTGTTTCTTAAAAAAAACAGGGAATTTGATGGCAGGCATGAAGAAATGCTTTCTCAGATCAAGAAGGAGGCTGAAGCCCGCAAAGCAGAGCTCATAAAGGAGGCCCGCAGCCAGGTTGATGCTGATATGGCCGGATGGTATGGGGCTATCCAAAAGGAGAAAGAGAACTTTCTCCAGGACATTCGCAGACATGCGGTGAAGCACACCTGCGCCATTGCTCGCAGGGCAATAAAGGATCTTTCGAATGCCGATCTTGAGGATCGCATTACTAGCATCTTTATCGAACGTCTCCAAAACATAGATGCTGATGATAGAGAAGCGCTTGCCCGGACAGTTCAACATCCAGCGGAAGGAATTCGAGTAAACAGCGCCTTTGAGATTCCAGGGGAATCGGCAAAAAAAATTGTGCGACTTATACAAAATCTGACTACCGATTCTGTTGTTGTGCGGTTTGGGATTTTACCGGAGCTTATATGCGGCATTGAATTAAAACTTCATGGCCGCAAAATTTCCTGGAATATATCTGATTATCTGGAGCCGTTTGAGGAAAATATGCGCGCGACAATTGAGGCAAAAACTGGTCATTAGTCATTGGTCATTGGTGGAAAGTCAAACAAATGACTTAACCATTCACGATGACAAATGACAAACGACCAGTGACAAATGACCAGTGACAAATGACCAGTGACAAATGACTACTTTATAGGCACGTGATGACCGAGAATAATACTACATCTAAACCCTTTCTTGATGACACCTTCATGCTCTTTGATCAAGCTCTTGAAAAACACACATATGAGCTTAAGGGCCGGGAAGTTGGGATGGTTTCCTATGTCGGCAGGGGCATTGCCCGTGTTGATGGTTTATCCGGGGTTAAATCCGAGGAACTGCTCCGATTTCCAGGCAGCATCCCAGGCATGGTTTTTAATATCGATATTTCAGATGTGGGTGTTATTCTTTTTGGCGAAAGCGAGGAGATAGAAGCAGGTTCCGAAGTGCAGCGCACAGGACAGGTTCTGGATGTTCCGGTTGGTGATGCGCTGATAGGACGCTTTGTGGATCCCATGGGACGTCCTCTGGATAATCTTGGCCCTGTGAAGACGTCGGAACGACGTCCTGTTGAACGTGAGGCTCCTGAGATTATGGACAGGGCTCCTGTTTTCGTGCCGTTACAGACAGGCCTGAAGGTTGTGGACGCGTTAATTCCGATAGGGCGTGGGCAACGAGAGCTTGTTCTTGGCGACCGGCAAACAGGCAAGACAGCTATTGCCCTTGATACAATAATTAATCAGAAGGGAAAGGATGTTCTGTGCGTGTATTGCGCAATCGGGCAGCGAAGTTCATCGGTGGCAAAACTTATAGATGAGCTCAGGAAGCACAACGCCATGGATTACTCGATCATCGTGGTGGCGGAAGGGGAAAGCACTCCGGGAATGCAGTTTGTCGCGCCATATGCTGCGACGACTATGGCCGAGTTTTTTATGGAACAGGGAAGGGATGTATTGATTATATATGATGACTTGACACATCATGCCAGGGCTTATCGTGAGCTTTCACTTCTGCTTCGACGTCCTCCCGGCAGAGAGGCTTTCCCCGGCGATATTTTTTATATCCATTCACGGCTACTTGAACGCGCTACCCATCTTTGTGAAGAGCTTGGAGGCGGCTCATTGAGCGCCATGCCTATTGTTGAAACAGAGGCGCAAAACATATCCGCATATATTCCGACAAACATCATTTCAATCACCGACGGTCAGATATATCTTTCACCCGACCTTTTTCAAAAAGGGGTGCTTCCGGCAGTGGATGTTGGAAAATCCGTGTCAAGGGTCGGTGGAAAAACACAGCTTGCCGCATATCGTGCGGTTGCCGGTGATTTGCGCCTTTCCTATTCGCAGTTTGAGGAACTGGAGACATTCTCCCGTTTTGGCACGCGTCTGGATGATGAAACACGCAAAAGACTGGAGCGGGGAAGACGGGTTAGAGAAATTCTTAAACAGCCTCAACATCAAGCTATGCCGGTTGCAGAGCAGATAACCGTGTTTGTGGCGGTAAACGGAGGTGTGTTTGATGCGTTTCCCCTTGATCGGATTCCACAAATTGAGCAGCTTATACGCAAGGAGGTCACGGTTCATCTGCCCCGTCTTTGCGAACAGATCGAAGCCGGCGGTCAATTAAAGGACGAGGATCAAGAGGCTATCTTGAGCATTGCCCGGAAAGCTGTCGAAAATGCTTGAATTGCTTAAACGTAAAATCAAGAGCGCTGAAGATTTGCTGTCTGTCGTAAAAACGATGAAGGTTCTTGCGGCCGTCAGCATTCAGCAATATGAAAAGGCGGTTGAATCCCTTGGCGAATACAACCGGTCCGTTGAGTTTGGATTGCAGGCTGTTCTAAAACACAGGCCAGGTGGAATTCCGATACTCAAACCTGTTTTAAAACAAAGACTGGGAGCCATTGTTTTTGGCTCTGATCAGGGCATGGTCGGTCAGTTTAATGAAGTGATAGCTCATTATGCGGCAGATGAAATAAACACACTCAAGGCAGGACAGGAAAACAGCGCAGTTATGGCTGTTGGGCTGCGAGTTGTGTCTCCACTTGAAGAGGCTGGCCGGCCTGTTGAAGACCGCCTTTCTCTGCCAGGCTCAACAACCGGTATTACGCCGCTGGTGCGGGATATTGTGCTGAAGATGGAGGCGTGGCGCTTTGAGCGGAAAATCGACCAGATCCTTATCTTTTATAACAGGACGGTCGGCGCATCTTATAAACCCCATGTACTCCGGTTGCTGCCGCTTGATTATAAATGGTTTCAAGAGTTGAAAAGCAGACCATGGCCATCGCACTCTTTGCCTCTTTTTACCATGGATTGGAACCGCCTGTTTTCATCATTGATCCGGCAACTTCTATTTGTATCGGTTTTTCAAGCCTTTGCTGAATCCATGTGCAGCGAAAATGCCGGCCGTCTTGCATCCATGCAGGTGGCTGAAAGGAATATTGAAGAGCGTATAGATGAGCTGAACTTTCAATTTCACCAGGAAAGACACAGCTCTATTACAGAAGAACTGTTAGACATTGTTGCAGGTTTTGAGGCGTTAACTTGACAGTATAGGAATTTCCATTTTTCTATATTCAGCCACAGATCCACACGGACGAACACAGACAAAACAATTACAGTTAATTAAACCACCGGCTCTGCATTGAAGCTCCCCGCCGCAAGCAGCGGGGAATGCGTTCGATGTTCACAGCGTTCATAGCCTTCTATCTTTATGGCTACATCCCCCATTTTCCATAAGCGCTTTGACCGGTTCGAGGCCGTAGGGGGTGCTTTCTTCTATAGCTTTAAGAACTGTGCCGCCTCCGGTAAAAAAGAAGTATTTGGCATTGTCCATAGCTGCAAGATAAAGGCCGGGGCTGAGGTTTTTGAATTCCTGGAGAGTATCTCCGCCGCCGTAAAGTTTTTGAGCTTGTGTATTCTTGTCAATTGTACGGTCAAGTTTTTCAGAACCTTCGAAAAAGTGCGGTGTAAATCCCATGACAGCATTGACAAAGATGGTTTTTGCAGAACTGATAATATCGGCGACTTCTGGAACGTCGAACGATTCAAGAGCAACATCAAGGAAATATCCATGTTTGTTTCCGGGCTTAAAATCTGTGATGTTGAGTGTCCTGTATTTTCCTTCAACACGCCCCTCGATAGTATTTGACTCAACCACAAATGGCAGTTCCACAATCTTTCCGGCCTTTTCATCCTGCTTGACAAGATTTTTGGCCGCATTAATATCTGATTCAGTCACACCAGCCACCCGAATATCATATTTGGCGCATAAAAAGGTATTATAAATAATTCCGCCAAGCAGCAGGTGATCAACCTTCTTGTAAATCTCGTTTAGCGGCCCGATTTTGGTGTCGTATTTTGCTCCGGCTACAACAGCCACAAAAGGTCTTTCCGGTTCCAGAACCCTTCTCAGGTGAGCTATTTCCCTTTGCATCAGAAATCCGGCAAAACTGGGCAAATATCTGGTTATATCACAGGTGGAAGCATGGGGCTGCCATGAACCAAAAGCATCGTTTATAAAGACATCGGCAAGTCCGGCAAGCTGCAGGGCAAAACGCTCTCTTATATCGCCCTGCGCCTCCTCTCCTTCAAACCAGCGTGTGTTGGGAAGATAAATGCCTCCTGTTCTGCGGGTTCGCAGATCACGTATATGCCAGTTGATGGATGTGTCGATCTGTTTAATGCCTGCATCAGGATCAACCGGAAACTCCGGCACTGAAAATTTTGTGTGCAGTTTCCGTTCAAGGTATTCGACAACAGGCTGTACAGAGGTGTTGTCTTCAACTTTGATTTTACCTGTTTTTTTGTCCCGTGTTCGGCCCACGTGCGTCATAAGAATCGGCCGGCCGCCTTGTTCAACAATGCTGTACAGAGTTCCAAGGGTAGCGTCAATCCGATACGGATCTCTAATTATACCATTTTTGACCACATTATGGTCTACTCTAACCAGAACGATTTTATCTTTCAAGTCAGCGTTTTGAACAAGCGGCAGGCGAGGGTCCAATTCCAAATTCATTTTTTTACCATCAATTTGTCAGTTCATCATTATTCGTGAGGTTCATATTTAAAGGACAGGTTTACCCTTGCACGGTAGGCGGTTACTTTCCCATCGTCAACTTTCATATCAAGTTTAACTACCTCCGCGATTCTCAAATTTTTAAGACTCTTTCCCGCGAGTTCAACCGCATTTTTAGCAGCTTCTTCCCATGAAACTTCGCTTGTTCCAACCAGTTCAATAATTTTATAAACACTTTTAGCCATAATCTTCCCCCTTTCTAAAATTTGTTAATTATCTGATTTTTATCAAGATTACTTCGGGAATAAATGGTAATTTTATAAAACAGGGAACAGCCACGGCAATCTTAAGCATTAAGAGCTTTGAACCGCAGAAGCGAGCGCATTCCCCGCTGCTTGCGGCTTTGTCATTTCAAGGAGTGTCAACGACGAGAAATCTTAATGATCCAAAATTGTTAAGATTTCTTCCTTTGATCGAAACGACAAATAACGATAGTTTTGCAAAGCTCAGTAGATTGTCAAGAGTTTATGAGATTGCTTCGCTTTGTTCACAATGAAAATGCGGGTTTTTTCAAAGGTCTCGATCTATTTAAAGCTTAGTGACGTTTTTTGCCTCAGGCCCACGATCACTTTCTGCAACATCAAAACTAACCCTGTCGCCCTTTTCCAGGCTTTTGAATCCCGTCATGTTAATAGCTGAGTGGTGAACAAAAAGGTCCTTGCCGCCTTCCTGCTCAATAAAGCCATATCCTTTTTTATTGCTAAACCATTTTACTATTCCTTCTGCCAAAGTGCTTACCCCCTTAAATTAAACTGTTTGGCATTTTTAAAATATATCGATTTATCAAGTCAAGCAAAAAAGTAAAAACAGCCTCTAATCTTCTGTGAGATCAAGACTTTTATAAAAGAGTTGAAAAATTCAAGGGAAATGTTTATCGTAATTTAAATTAATATATGATGAACTCGTAAAAAGTCGAAAAACGTCCTTTTTAGTCATTCCGGCGAAAGCC
>JASEIZ010000068.1 GCA_030017395.1 Desulfobacterales bacterium
CCCGATTTTCTTGTAGCAATCTGCCAAGCCGACAGTCGCCAGAACGATTCCCTCCTGATATCGACTGCTCTTGGCAGCGGATAAAGATTGGTTAAAATAGGACAGGGCCTTGTCGTAGTCGTTTCGATCGAGATAGGCCTTTCCCATATAGCGGCCAATATCGGAGGTCTTATCCCCGTTTCCGGTGTAAAACGTCAGAGCCTCGCGCATGGAGGATAGGAACTTGTCGAAATTACCTTCACGAAGGTAGTCCCGGCCTTCCTGGATGAGGATATCGCCCTTATCCCTGGTTGAAATCAGGAAGAGTGGGTGGTAGTTGGCAAGTTCTTCGGATTGGGTTAACCCTCTACTGAGTCCGCAACCGCTGGTGCAGAGAACCAGAAAAATCAACAGCCATCGTTTTAAAATCATCGGGCGCTCCTATCTTAATCAATAAAATTCATCCAGCTTCCGGGAAAATTCCTTCAGGAGGTTGTCTATGGCCTCGTTCACAGCGTAGTGGGCCATATCATAGTTTGTTTCCATAATCAGTTGATTGAGAACGCTCCTGCTCCCCTTTCCCTTGACGATGAAACTGCGCAGCCGCTGCCCGTTTCCGGTAAAGATTTCCGTTTCCAGTTCCGCATCGGCGGTATGAGAACTCAGCCCCGTGAAGGGGGGCGAATAGTTGAAGTATTTAATACGGGGAACGAAATAAACGGATACATCTCGGATATCCTTTGCATCCTGAGCAATGGCGACGTTTCCGAATTTGCTGGAGACAATCCCGTAAATGGCTTGGAATAAATTCTTGCCTACATCTATTTCTCCCTTCACACTGGATAACAAGAACAGCTGATTGCCGGTCTTAAAGGTATATTTGAAGTTGGTGAATTTGTCGTCGAGAAGGAGCCCCGCTTTTAGAGAGCTTTTTTTCATGTTCTCCGTCGAGATTTTTGGCTCAACGGAAATTTTCCGCATGTCCATGGTGGCGCACCCGGAAAGGAACAACGAGATGAAGCATAACAAAAGCACAAATTTGTTCATGAAACCCGTTTTTGATTTTTTATACATAATGGCTTTTTGTAAGCAAACTTCACCTGGTTGTCAAATATTATTCACGAGAGCGTCTCTTAAGGGTGGGGACGCTCCTTGATATGTTGATTAATTGCTTTGCAATAAATTTAATTTATTTTCCTTTGCAATCTTTTCACCACGGTTTACTGATTGGCTTACTGTTGGCTGGGATATTTTTAAACGTTTTGATAATTCCACCATATTCATACCAAGCTCCCTTGATGCCCAGAAACAGACTAAGCTTCTCGCCTGTACCCGATGGGGTTGTCTGCCTGATGATAATACTTCAGCTCTGTTAATCCCCAATACTTCAGCCACACGATCAACAACTGTATTGAAATCGTATCCCCTGGCCTTTAATAAATAGTTACGATCAAACTTATCCTGAGAGGCTTTTAATACAGTTTCAACAAAATCGCTGTCGCCTAAAATCCTCTCATCCCCTTTCATATACGCTTTTATCTTTTTCAACCCTTTGAGTGCATCCCATCCTCCGGCACTTCTGACAAGACCCCCGCCGATAAGATCCGGCCTTTTCCCAACTGATATTCCTTTCTTAACATATTCGCGATACTGCCTGCGCGCTAATGACAACCTGGGATTAAATAATTTTAGGACATAATCGGTATCCTGCCAATCGTTCTTTTTCCTTCCAATTATTGCAGCATGACCACTATACGCATATTTATCCAGAAACTTAAGGTCAGCTACGATTTTAGCTCTAATAGGGTTCAAATGAATATATCTTACAAGTTCAAGCATATATGCATCTTCCTGGCAAAGAATCGATTTATATCGATTTTGAAATAAATGGCCCGCACGACGATGTTTACGATTGAAATAGATTGCATAACCGGTCAAAAGTCTTTTCATAACAATTGATATTGGAGTGCTGCCGGTTCGTAAAAGCAAATGAAAATGATTGGGAATTAATGCCCAGGCGAAACACAATGTAGCGCTATCTGTTAAGATGTTTTTCAAACGTCCTAAAAAAACATCTCTGTCAACATCATCCTTAAAGATGCTTTTTCTATCGATGCCTCTAACTATGATATGATGTAGCGCCCCAGGCGCATCTATTCTTGATCTACGTGGCATGTCTATCTTTATAATAGATTGTATTCGATATGTCAATATATGAAAGAGCGTCCCCTATATTTTCCAGGAACGTCCCCGAAACTCCCCCTGTCTATCAATTTATCAAGGAACGTCCCCGAAACTCCTGTTTTGGACTCTCAGGCAGTTGAATATCTATATGAACCTTTGCCCCCAGAACCTCAGCAACCCTGCGCAACATACTCAAGGAGTGGCCTTCGTACGATGTTGATTCAAGACGGCTGATTTGCTGTTGAGACGTTCCCACCCTTTGAGCTAATTCCTTCTGAGACAAACCAGCCTTTTTACGCAAAGCAGTTAATTGCAAAGCCACGTCCCATGCCTCACCGGCCTTTTGGTAGCGCCTGGCAAAATCAGGGTCTTTCAACTGTTTTTCAAGATATCGGTCAAAATTGGTTTTTTGTTTCATCACCAACATGTTTTGAAAGAGGTGGTCTGTGATAATGCCTGCTTTGAAGTTTAGTTAGACCGGCCATTACTGCTGCAAAATCGCCGGGATCCGATTCCTTAAGATCATCAAGAAACTTCCGTACAGGACATCGTCCTGAATCTGTTTCATAAAACTCTATAGAAAATTCCATGATTAGTCAACATCAATATTGATGTATTTTTAATTAAAAAAACAGGATTGTCTTTACTTTTTAAAGAAATACGGGCTATTTAAAAGACGCTCCCAAGTTTATAAGTTTGTATCGTCAAAAATAGAACAGCTAAATCCTTTTTTTAATTCATGGTTTTAGATCCAGGCATGTAAAGCAAAAAGCCCCATCCTTCATATTTCTGAAGAAATGGGGCTTTATTTTTTTTGTAATACTGTGGCTGGTCACGTGATCCTCCTGTACACCCCGTGCCTGGAACTATTAATTAGTGCTGAGTCTTTGATCAGCACCAATCCTTATCTTGTTAGCTCTTCATCAGTTTTTCCCTTATCCAACTTGGTTTTCGGCGACAATCCAGCACAGCCATTACCAAGACCACATCCTCAATAATTTCATAATACACGGCGAACGGAAACCGTTTGGAAAGAAGCCGATAAAACCCGAAAACTCTACGGTGAATGCCTCCAAAATATGCGAGAGAGTCGATATCAGAGTACAGCGAATCGAGGAAGTAAGATCCAAGGCCAGAAGATTGCCGATCATAGAAACGGTATCCCTTTTCAAGATCTCTCTCGGCAGGATCAAGAATCCTTACTTGCATGAAATATTCTTTCTGATTCTGTCTTTAGCTTCCTCCCAGTCGGATACGGTAACCTTGCCGGCTGACAGGGCTTTTTTTCTATCTCCAAGAACTGATTCATGCCAGGCAGGTGATTCGAGTGTCTTCTCGTCCATCGCCAAGTCACCCCAAATAGTTTCCATTAGATCAAGCTTTTGAGCAAATGTAAGTTGTGATAAAGGGAAATCAATTCTTTCCATAGTCTTTCCTTTCTTGGGCTAACGAAAAAAAATAAATTAACGATATTAACCATTGTTAGGTTAGATATCGATTTATTACATATAATAATAGAGTGAGGCTTTCAATGAAAAACAAATGAAGAAATAGGGCTTTATTTTTTTTGTAATACTGTGGCTGGTCACGTGATCCTCCTGTTTGAGGTTCAAAAAACAGACCGAAATTAATTTTGATGGTTTTGTAAAAAGTACTAATTTTGCAGATTAAGCTAAAAACGTTTTGTGTAACTGCCCGTAATTACTGGATTCCGGCTTTCGCCGGAATGACGAAAAACGATATTTTTCGACTTTTTATAAAACCGTCAATCTTTTATACTTTATATTAAATGAACATCCAAGTCAATTTGTTATCTTTTCGATGAGTTATCACTAATTGCCAACCAGTGGCGCGTATCACCGCGTCTGCTGAAATGCTCATATATGTGTTAAAACGATAGATTATTATAGGGCATATTTTGAGGGAATGGTTTTACCTTTTTCCATTCCTGTGATTTCGTTTCTGCTTGCCATAAATCATAGTTTTTTTGCAAATTAAGCCATAAATCTGGAGTAGTATCGAACGCACGGGATAAGCGCAAAGCCATATCCGGTGTGATTGTCCCTCTTTCATTAATGATCTTTGATAATGTTTTCCTTGAAACACCAAGATTTGCCGCCATATCCTTGATTGTAATTGATAGGGGTAAAAGATAGTCTTCTTTTATTATATTGCCCGGATGTGTTGGGCGTCTTATCATTTTTCGCATTGTTTTAATCTCCTAATTGTAATCGTCATAATCGACAATATAGGCGTCACCATCCATAAATTTAAAGAATATACGCCAATTGCCGGATACTTTTACTGCATGAAAGCTCTTTTTATCTCCGCTCAACTGGTGGAGAAAAGAACCTGGGTAATTCATATCTTTTATTTCACTTGCGGAATTGAGCCGATCAAGGATTCGTTCAAGTCTATTGGCATGTTCAGTCTTAATTCCTCTCTTGCTACCTGTATAAAAAAAGTCCTCCAAGCCTTTATGCTTAAACGATTTTATCATAGCATAAAAAACGTAACCCGTGAAGTTACATCTGTCAATATAAAATTTACTCTATAAAGCAAAAAGCCCCATTCTTCATGTGGCTGAAGAAATGGGGCTTTATTTGTTTGTAATACAATTATTGGTCACGTGATCCTCTGGTTTGAGGTTCAAAAAACAGACCGAAATTAATTTAAAACAGTATATATTGTGTGAACATCCAAGTCAATTTGTTATCTTTTCGATGAGTTATCATGGTTATCATAAACTCATGGTTTAAATATTTTCAATTGCAAATCTTTAATCATTTTAAAGTGCCTTACATTACTTGATGCAAGAGGCAGGTTATTTTCGACAGCTGTTGCTGCTATTATTGCGTCACCCGATCTAAGGCCGGAAGCCAACGTGTATTCTTCGACATAAATAGACGCACGATGTCCTATGTTTTCAGTTAATGGAAGAACAATAAAATCGAACGCTGTTAAAAAATCTTTTATATGTTTGTGCTGATTTTTGTTTTTAGCACACTGTAGAAGTTCCATGTAAGTCTGAACGGAAAGGTGGCGTTCCTCTGACATTTCCATAAGTTTCGCAGCTTTTTTGTTACCTCTCTGAATCCAGATGAATATGTCTGTATCAAATATCATCGTATCTATCTTTCCGCAAATCGTTTAATTCATCTAATACTGATTTCTTGGGGTCTTGAGATGACATGCCAAAGAAAGGATGATCAATTATACTCATATCATTCTTTTGTGCTGCCGGGACCAAGACCCCTTTCACTTTACCGCGATACAGGACTGTCACCTTTTCATTCCTGTCAAGAGCTTTGAGAACATCATTCATTTTATATCTTAAATCAACGACCGTTGCTTTCATTAGATCACCTCTATTTTAATGTATATAGAAACTATACATTAAAAGATGCCAAGATTTCAAGGATTATTTTTATTTAAAAGTCTTGATCTTGTAACCGCGAACCTGAGTTTACCCTTTCCTTAATTTTCGGCTGTCACCTACTCGAAGGGTTACATTTGTGGAATCAAAATATTCTATAAGCGGGATTAAATACTTGCGTGATACTAATGCTATTTCCTTGAACTGCGGCGTTGTCATTTCTCCATGAGATTTTAAATAATCAACCAGCCGGTTTTTTAACTTATTGACAGCCTCTGCATGGAAATAGAGGTCCTCTTTTACCTTAAGCAGAAATCCTTCATCAACAAGCAGCATCAGCACATCTTTTGCCCGCTTCGAATCAAGATCAAACGACTTGCTTAGTTCTTTAAAATACGGTGGCGTTAGCCCGCCTTTAACATAGGCGTCCAGTATTTTTGTTCTTATATCGGCCTGATCAACTTTTAGAGAAACAGTATGTGAAGATAAATGGACGGTATTTTCTTCCTGAATAATTACTTTATCCTTTATCATCAGGTTAAGCATAAGACTGAAAAGCTTTGTTTCCACAGCAAAAGGAAACTTTGATCTTAACTCCTCTTTGGACATACCGGCCTTTAAGGGGTTTGATTTGTGGTATTTTGACAGATAATCAAGCATTTCTTTCTTTAAATTTTCAATGCCGTTATTATGGATGTAGATTCGATTTTCCCTGTCAAAGCAGACAATTGTTTTTTTTGACAAAAGTGCCTGGATGGTATTATCGAGCTGTTTTTCAGGAAGGTTTGTCATTATTTTAAGGTCGGCAAAGGAGACTCCTGCATAATCGGAAGCATCAGCTTGAGATGAAATTATTTCTTCAGGTATGTTGCCGGCAATTCCCTTTAACAGTTTGATTACCTCCGGCTTAAAGCGTTTGTGCTTTTGTGGTATCGGGTTTAATATATGCCCGCCGCCGATAGTTCGTACCGGTGAATAACTTCTTATTACAAACCTGTCATTCTTTACCAGCGCAACCGGAGAGTCAAGCCTGATCTGAGCAAGAGTTGTTTCCCCTGGAAGAAGCTCATCCTTTTCAAGAAGAATAAGAATGCCTAACACCTCGCTGGTTCCTGTGTGAAATCTGGTGCGCATCCGGTTTTTAGCTGATTTTTTATTGCTGCCAAGATAGTTAACCAACACGTCTATCATGAAGCTCGGCTTTAAGTCGCCTATAGTAGATAATACTTCTCCGCGGGTTACGGAAGATTTTTCAAGCCCCTGAAAATTAATGGCTGTGCGCATTCCAGCTTCCGCAGCGTCCACGCTGTGGTTGTGAACCTGAATGCCACGCACCTTTGAAGTAATGTTGGACGGATATATCATGATGGTATCTCCAACATGGATGTTTCCTGATATAAGCGTCCCTGTAATTACCGTTCCAAACCCCTTCATGCTGAAAACCCGGTCAACAGGAAGGCGGAACAGACCTGTTGATGTGCGCACAGGAATTAAGACGCTCAGCTCATCCAGGGTTTTGATAAATTCCGGTATACCTTTGCCTGTGGCAGACGATACAGGCACAATAGGGCTGTTTTCCAGAAAGGTTCCCTTTAGAAATTCTTTGATATCATCTGATACAAATTCCAGCCATTCCTCATCAACAAGGTCGATCTTGGTCAGAGCAACAAAGCCGTGTTTTATGTTGAGCAGAGAACATATTTCCATGTGTTCTCTGGTTTGGGGCATTACCCCTTCATCAGCCGCAATAACCAGCGCTACAATATCGATTCCTGTGGCGCCCGCCACCATGTGCTTGACAAATTTTTCATGCCCGGGCACATCGACAATTCCAATATGCTGTCCGCTTGGAAGATCCATTGAAGCAAAGCCAAGCTCAATAGTTATGCCGCGAATCTTTTCCTCTTTTAAGCGGTCTGTGTCTATTCCTGTGACAGCTTTAACAAGTGAGGTTTTGCCGTGATCAATATGTCCTGCGGTTCCTAAAATAATCTGTTTCAATTTGGATATGTTCCTTTATAATTTCTTGTGAATTTTAGTAATGCCACGTAATAATCTGCCCAAAATATCCGAGCCTGTTATTATTTGTTTTTTATCTCCCCATAATAATATTATATCTTTCTTAATTACGTCATCTTCTTCATCCGCGGATTCAATTTCAAACTTTCTGATCACCTCTCCAAGTGGAACTGTTGAATTTGTGATAATTATTGGCCGATGAGTATAGTTAAATGGATCAAATTTAATTTCATCAAATAAGGCGCTCCTAATAAAACCATCTGAATCGACTACGAACTTTGGTATTTTTTTGTCATTTGTTATGATTACCCATTTCCTTTTTGATTTATTTAATTTCTTTAAAAATTTATTATCTAATGATCTTTCTATGGCTGGGAATTGAGGCTTTTTATTTTTAAACGGTAACGATATAATACTGTCCGGATGAATTGGACCACCTTCTTGACCTATTAATAAATCATCAATGGAAAGAAAATTAATGGCGCCTATTCCTTCAACATAATCTATATCCTCTGAACCTTCTACATGCCTTCGTATTAATTGTTTTAAACTCTTTTCTTTAAAGTATTGTACGCTTTCTTCACCCAGCCATAAGTCTAATAATTTTGCTGAAGGTTTTGCAAAAGGGAACAAAAGTATCTGATAGAATCTTAAAATTGGCGATAAAAAAGAGGCTGTCTTTAATGCGTGTCTTGAAAAGTATGCCTGAGGGATTATTTCTCCGATAAAAGTGATAAAAAACGTTGAAAATATGAATGCAACAACTCCAATCATCACGGAATTAGAAAGAAGCGTTAATAGAACATTGGCGCCTACATTTCCCCAGAGTATTGTTGTTAGCAAGAAATTAGGGTCAGAGCGCATCTTTAAAACTTTAAGCGCTGCAAGATTGTTATTATATGCTTCGATTTCCAGACGAAGGCGAGTAACACTAAAAAATGCAAGATTAAGTCCTGAAAACATTGCCGACTGAGCGAGGCAAAATATAATTCCTATCCAAATGATCGTATCCATATTTTTGGTTTTAAAATTGTTTAAGTCTTTAAGGTTCAATATTTTCTTTATTTAGAAAATATTTTCTAATTTCTTCAGGTACGCTGTTATTTGGACAATGGAAATATATACATCTGGGGCATTCGTATTTTTTTAATGTAACTACAAAATTGATTCCAGACAGGATATATATAGCCAACAATAACTTGCTTTGAAAAATCCAGTAAATTGGGAATGCGCATATTATACTTATAAGCACCAAGAGCACTATTTTATCAGTTAAACTCCATGGCCCATGCCTGGGTTTAAATATTTTTTTAAAATTCCAGAGGGATAAACAAGGTAGTTGCTTTGAATCCTTACAATAGTGGGGGCAATGTGTGCATAAAAATCTGAATATTAAAATTTGCAATGCTACAAAGGCAACCAAGTAAATACCCAACAAAAGAAAAGAGCTTTTAGCGATTGACACACAAGCGATAATAAAAGGAATTAGTGCCATCATTGCCCAGTATATACAATCACCAAGATTGTGTTTTGATTTTAAGTTGAAGTTATTATATTTTTCCATTTTTTATTTTTTCCTTCGCGATTAACGTCTGGGACAACATGAATTACCGACCCAGTGCCGATATCAAAAAAATATCATATTTTATCAATTATAGACAAACAAAATTTTATCATTCTATCAAAAGAACTGAACCGCAATAGCAAACGCGGTTAAATATTATATATATTAAAGCATTTCTTGAGAAATTGGAATTGGAAAGAAGACCAGTAGATCAGGCAGGCACAACATGGTGGAATGCTTTTTCAGGCAGTGCGTGTTTCTTTGTCTGTGGAGTAAAAGTTTGCACCTTTTGATTGCCATACTATAGAGTTTTCTGATATAAACTTTCATTCTTTGTAGAGCTCCCCTCCGCAAGCAGCGGGGAATGCGCTCGCTTTTGCGGTTTAATGACCAAAACTTTTCAGGGCGAGACATTGTTTGGATTTTCGAACTGGGGACAACCAAAGCCTGGTCTTTTGGGCCAGGATTCTTT
>JASEIZ010000069.1 GCA_030017395.1 Desulfobacterales bacterium
CTACTCCGATTACAGACCCCAGATCTTCGAACTGAGTTCCTCTTTCTTTCCGTTCCAGCGCCCGACGATACATTTGTGCTGCCACCAGACCTTTCTCGCGTTTAGATTCCCTTTCAACACAGATTGAAAGAGGGCATCTGACCATCACCTCTATAAACCGTTTGATCTTTTTTCTCGCTGTTTCCCTATATGATCGCTTATGGGCGGTCGCATCTATGATTATATTGTTTCCGTTTTGTACACGTTCTGTTACAAAATCAACCAGTTTTTCATAAACAAAATCACGTTCTTTGTCCGTATATTCAGGATTTCGGACATACTGCTTTCGTATAGTATCCATCTCAACCCGTTCGCATATTGTCCCATTATTGGCCAACATATCAAAAACAAGTTGCGACAGCCTGCTTTTTCCGGAGCCCGGAAGTCCTGTAAACCAGACAGCCCATCCTCTATTCGAGGTATCGGTTGATTTCATTTATATTCACTGTTTCTGTCGCCAAAATGTTTCTTGTAAAGTTAAAAAGCTTTTTGCGTATATCTGCGGGATGATTCGGATACCATTCAGGGGAAGCTATTACAAGACATCTGAAAGCATAAAAAGGTTGTATGACTTTAAAGATTTCCTGATCTTTTGTCTTTTCCAAATAGGTGGTCATAAAAATATCGTGCAGTTTTTTGTAGTGACCATCTAATCTGCCATGCTTTAAGAGAGAATAGAGCAGATAATTTATACTCAATGTGGAAACATCATCTGCTGCCTCTCCGTATTCTCCTCTGCTTCTGTCAAATGTAGAAAAATCTGTCCCTTTTCTAAATTTTATATTCCATGGGTGAAAATCTCCATGTTCACGGCAAAGGCGATGGGTATACTGTTTTAGCTTCCAGCGCCATTCAACACAAAGCTTTTCAATATCACAAAAAGCAGTGCCTGGAAAAAAATCATAATTTTTTGGATATCCATCTATAATACCCATTATGCATTCGCCATGCCCGATAAGCTCTCTGATTTTTCTTGTATAAAGATCCGGTTCATCTTTTTTTTCGCTGTGAATCTCTGCCAGATACTCGCCAAGTGCTCTTGCTCTTTCCATATCAAGATCCGTTAAAGGCTCATTTTTAAGGCGTTTTAAATCCAAATAATAATCGGTCCCCTCGACCTTTTCTGTCAGCAGAAAATAGATGTTTGCATCACGAACAGAACGAGCCAATCCTTCGGGGTTGAAATATCCGATATCAAGGGGATGAGCATGTTTAGGAAGGCGCTGGCCGGCATCATACTGAAACATCAAAACATTAGCCCGATCCCACAGATACTGGTGGCCGTATTTATCCTTTCGCATTGTAGAAAATACTACCGATTTGTCTTGGCCTTCTTTACTAAAGGTAACCAGAAATGTGTCGCCATATCCTAACTTTTTTATTGTATCAGCAAAGGTCCCAAGCTTTTTGACTCTAAGAATTTCAAGTTTTCCGCCAAAACGTTCTTCAAGGTATTTCTTTAGCGATTCGAGCTTAATAGGTATTGTTTCCATTGTTTTCTTTCCTTACCAAAGCATTAAAGCCGGCCAACTTATTAATAATAATCACAGCTCACCATTCTGGCAAGCTCTTTGCCGGATTCGAACACGGCTAATTCATTCTCTTCCATAACATATTGAAACAACATTGATGATCTCGTAAAAAGTCTTGAAATCGTCATGCCGGACTTGATCCGGCATCCAGAACGCATTGAATTTACTGGATTCCGGCTTTCGCCGGAATGACGGAAAAGAGAACTTTTCGACTTTTTACGAGTTCATCAGCTTTGCTTGAGACAATATTTTTAATATAGTGTTGTTTCCCAAATTTATACTCCACCTTGACGTTGCCGTGCGGGTTCAAATTGAAAAAAGGCGGTATGCCTGAAGCGAATTAATCGCAAAAATATCATATTGCACAACAATCGTAATATGTAAAGTTTGTTGCGCAGGTATTGCAATAAAACAACATCTTGTGTTATAGAAAACCAGGTTGAAGCTCCCCGCCGCAAGCAGCGGGGAATGCGCTCGCTTTTGCGGTTCAAGTGGCATGTAGTGAAGGAGAAGAACCGAATTTTAATACCCAACCTGTCCGCTTGCGACGGGGAGCTTTATATCTTAACAAGGAGCCGCTGCATGAAAATATTTACCTCGGGATCCCTGGCTTATGATTATATAATGGCTTTTCCAGGAAAATTTGAGGATCATATATTGCCTGAGAAAATACATATTATAAATGTATGTTTTACAGTTAATGGCTTTACCGAAAAATTTGGAGGCACGGCAGGAAATATTGCTTATAGTCTTTCCCTGTTAGGAGAAAAACCACTGATCTTAGCGACTGCTGGTAAAGATTTTGACGACTATGAAACATGGTTGCGTCAACACAACCTTTCAACCGAAGGAATTCGGAAGATTCAGGAAGAATTCACTGCAGGCGCTTATATTACAACAGACAAATCAGATAATCAGATTACAGGTTTTAACCCTGGAGCGATGAAATATCCCTCACTCTATAATTTTGACGGAATTAATCAGGAAAAGGCGATTGCAATTATAGCTCCTGGCAACATCGAAGACATGATAAGCTACAGCCGCACTTACAAAAAATACAGCGTGCCGTATATCTTTGACCCCGGCCAGACTATTCCAGCATTGTCAGGAAACCAGATGATAGATATAATTACTGGCTCCGAAATGTTAATATCAAATGACTATGAGCTGGAACTGATAAAAAAATCTACTAAACTTGAAAGTTCAGATCTCCTTAAAATGACAAAGTGTATTATTACAACCCTGGGAGAAAACGGTTCAACAGTCTATTTTCATGGCCAGGAAACAAAAATACCATCGGCAAAAGCAAACATTTTATCCGACCCGACAGGTGCGGGCGATGCCTACCGTGCGGGAATGATTAAGGGTATGGTAACTGGAAAAGATCTGATAACTTCCGCAAAGATGGGAGCAACGTGCGCCAGTTTTTCGGTCGAGCACCACGGCACCCAGGAACACAAGTTCACGCAGGAAGATTTCCGGAGCCGTTATAAAACCAACTTTTAAATAAGCTTAAAAGGGATTAATATTCCATTGCAGGCAGTGTTACCACAAATCGCGCGCCTTGGCCATCAGAGTGTTTAAGTATTAACTCGCCGCCGTGTTTCTGTATAATTTCGTGGCAAATGTATAATCCAAGACCTGTTCCCTTGCCCACCTCCTTTGTAGTAAAAAACGGCTTAAATATATCCTGTCGATGAGATTTTGAAATGCCCGGACCGTTATCCTCGCACTCAAAAACAACCTGCTTTGTATCATTATCAAAGCGGGTTGTAAGCGATATTAAACCTTTTTTTCCTTCAACAGCCTGGATTCCATTTTTAATAATATTCATTGCCACCTGGCCTAAATTGGCAAAATTTCCCCGGACATCCGGCAAATCCCGGTCGTAATTTTCAACTATTTCTATATCGCGTTCCTTATACTGATTATACAGTATCCTTAAAGCATCCTGTATTACAGAATTTAGACTGACAGCTTCTTCATATGTTTGGGTCTGCCTGGAGAGACCCAAAAGGCTTGCAACTATCGACCTTGCTCTGCCCAGCTCTTTGTCTGCAAACCTGAGATCATCTATCATATCCTCATCCAAAAGTGCGTTGTGATTCGATTGAGACAGATCCTCTATTGTGGATTGTATAAGGCTTGTAACACTTGCAAGCGGATTGTTCAGCTCATGAGCGGTCCCTGCCACAAGCTGTCCGATTGCGGCAAGGCTTTCAGAACGTATCAATTGTTCCTGTGTCCGTTCTTTTTCAGACAGAGCCTCTTGAAGAGCAAAAGTTCTTTCTTTAACCTTTTTTTCAAGGTTTTTGTTGAGATCATCAATCAGTTTGTAAGACCGCGCATTTTCAACTGCCAGAGCACACTGGCTGGCAAGTGTTTCAAAAAGATCCATGTCCTCAGGTGTAAAAAGATCTCCGGAAAGCTTTTCACCAAGCACAATAAAACCGTTTAATCTTTTTTCGAAAATCATTGGAAAAATTATCTGGGCATATAGCCTGTCCATATCTGAATGCACATCCAGGATACCGGGTTCGCCCGTTTTCTGTAAAAGTTTTTTTCTTATAATCGGCTGTTTTTCCCTCTTAACATATTGAATAATAGAATCATTATCGGCCATTGATATGGAACTTACGGAATCGCAATATTTCCCCCGAGCCGCAAAATGTTTGCAGCCGGATCCCGATAAATCGCATAAAAACAAGCCACCGTAGTCAACTTTCATTACATTTACAACCATATCCATAAGAAGTTTGGCAATTTCATCAAGATCGAGAACAGAAGCTATCATCCGGCTTACATCTTTAATTGTTTTTTGATAATCATACTTTCCTTTTGAAAAGAGGTTATCTATCAGCTCCTGTACTTTTGCTTTTAGAGGCCCGATTGCAAAGGCAATCAAAAGAAAAAAGATAAGATGGAAAAATATTGAATCGGAAAAGTTAAAATCCGTAAAAAGCCTGTTCGCGAAAAGGATAATAAGTGCATATATGAAGGTAAGCAGCGCTGTTATCAGCGAGTAAACCAGGCTCTTTTTGATAAGTATCCCCATGTCGAGCAGATCATGCTTAAAAAGGCCTGTTGCAAAAACAACAAGAGGAATAAAGCTAAAACAGCCCGGAGGATATACTGAATATCCCAGGATCGGAAGAACGTTCAGCCCGTTCATAACCCCCATGACTCCAAATCCGGCAAAAACATATTTCAGCCTGTTTTTTTGAATGTTGCTTTTTTCATTGCGGATTGCCTGGTAGATAAGAGTAAGAACAATCATTGTTACACACAGGCTGCCGATCCCGAAAAGAGGATAAAGAACGCCGCCTTTTGCAAAAAAACCAAATGAATGTTTTTGCATGGACTCGATATAAAGCGGTGTGGGAATAAACCACATAAGGATAAAGGCAGAAGCATATGCGAGCCTGATAAGCCAGATTTTACCGGAAATGTTAAGGTATGAGTGGAAAAAGTGGATATATATGGGGAAACTATAAATTATAAAAAAATGATCTATGCGGCTGATTGTCAGCGCCAGGCCGGTGGATTTCACATTAAACGCAAACAATATGTCTATATAGAGGAAAGAACCGAGTATGCATAGAATAAAAAACAGGATGTTTATTTTTGTTCCGCGCCCACGTATAATGGTTAAAAGAGCCAGCCCTAAAAAACAGCACAATGTCAAAAAAGGAGGAATGTTAATAAACAGGTTCATTTGTCGCTTTGTTTGTCTAATGGCCGGGTTACGGCTTTATCAAGCATTTCATACGCATGGTCAAGAGTAGCCTTGGTAATTTTCACTCCGCCCAACATTCTGGCTATTTCTTTGACCCTCTCTTTGTCATCAAGCGGTGTTATGCCGATTATGGTTCTTCCGTGAGATACATGTTTTGAAATCCTGAAATGGTAGTTTCCGAATTTTGCAATCTGTGGCAAGTGGGTTATGCAGATTACCTGATGATAACGAGCAAGGGAAGATAGTTTTTCTCCCACGACTTCGGCCACGCTTCCCCCGATACCCGCATCGACCTCGTCAAAAATAATGGTTTCAACCGATTCCGTCTTGGCCAGAATGGCCTTTAAGGCAAGCACAACCCTTGAAAGTTCGCCTCCGGAGACAATGCTTGAAAGCGGCTTTAAAGCCTCGCCGACATTCGGCGCTATCATGAATGTAGCCCTGTCTATTCCGGTTTCACTTATAGACTTATTATCACAGGTAAGATATGAATTAATACTTTCCTCTGTCGGTATAGATTGAAGTGATATTTTAAATTTTGTTTGAAACATCTCAAGCGTGGACAGCTCCTTTTCCACTTTTTTAGCCAGAATATCAGATGCCTGTTTTCTTTTTTTTGAAAGATCTTCTGCAGAGCGCGTTAATTTGGCGTGCAAAGCATCCAGCTTTGATTCTGTCTCAGCTATCTTTTCAGATATATTTGCTGTTTTCGAAAGCTCCTGATCTATTGACTCAAGACAAGTAAAAATTGCATCGAGCGATCCTCCGTACTTCCTCTTTAACTTATGAAGGACGTCGAGACGCTCTTCAATTTTTTCAAGAAGCCCTTCATCCACTTCTACGTTTTTTTGATACTTTCTAAGCTCTTCGGCAATATCCTCCAGGTTGAATATTGATTTGGTTAGTCCTTTTGCCTGCTCAGTAAGCACGGGATCGATCAGGCTCGCCTTTTCAAGCCTCTTTCTTACTTCTACAATGCGTTCTACTATCGCTCCCTGTGCGCTGTAAAGATCTTCAATGCTGCCATTAACTGCCTGATAAAGTGCCTCCCCGTTTTTAAGCCGGATCTTTTTCTGTTCCAGAACCTTATCTTCATCCGGACTTATAGAAGCATCAATTATCTCTTTTTTCTGAAATTCAAGCAGCTTGATATGTTGATCCTGCTGATCTCCGATAGACTTAAGTTCCTGCAACATTTTTATCGCCGGTACTATTTCATGATAATACCTGTAAACCTCGGCTCGCTGAGACATTAAACCACTGAACTGGTCGAGTATTAAAAGATGCTGATCCTCTTTTAAAAGCCCTTGATGAGCATGTTGGCCTGATATGCTGGCTAAGTTTTCTGTTATTGAATTCAGCATCTGTATGGTGGAAAGACAGCCGTTTATATATATTTTGTGTCTGGCTTCGCGGGAAATAATTCTTCTAATTACAAGTTCTTCAGATTCATCAAAACCTTTTTCTTTCATGATTTTGGCAAGTCTGCTTTTAGGTGTAATTTGAAATAATGCTTCGAGCTCCGCTTCCTCAAATCCTGTACGGATTAACCTTGATGTTGCCTTGCTGCCAAGCACCAGATTTATCGCATTTACTATAATAGATTTGCCTGCGCCTGTTTCACCGCTTAATATGCTAAGCCCGTCTGAAAAACTTATATTAAGCTTGTCTATTATAGTAAAATTTTTTATGGAAAGCTCTCGAAGCATATTCCGGATATTTAATCATTTGATCGAGTTAGCGCTATTCGGGCCTCACAAAAGAGGAAGTCCCATCTGCTCATTATGTATAAAGTCGGTCTGTTGTTGCCGCAGTAAGCGTGTTATCGCTGTTCAGTTCAAATAGTTGGCCCCATTTGCTGAGGCATTGAAATAGCCATCAGGGGTAAGAAACACCCATTCTTTATTATCATATGTAGCAAATTTAGCTAAAATTTCTCCTTTTTGTATATTCCATAAACAAAGTACCATTCCAATTTAATAAATATAATTATAACATAAATCCATAATTTTAAACGTTCTAAATCGTCATTTATTATTCAGTCGACCTGCATAAGGGGCTGACAGCGCGTCAGTGCTGGCAGTCCCTCTTAATGCGCAATTGTTATGTTGCGTTTGCATAAACTGCCTTCAATGCCTCAATTGGAAGCACAAAATCTAACGCACTCATAGGCATGTGATTCAATTTCTTTATGATACCTGGCACTGCATAACTATGAACTCCACCTTCATATTGAATGTGATACTTGTAATGAAAGGCCAGATCATTCATAGAGCCTAATACACTTTTACTATTGGTGTTTGCATATTGAATTAATTCGTACTCGGACATTATTTTAGTTTTCGCCATTTCAGGAACACCTTCAGCAGAAAGAACACACTCCAGGGTAGCTTTGAATATTCTTGACAGCTCTCTTATTTGCGCCCTCGAAATGTCTGGAACAATAAAGTTAAAAAGTGTTTTGTCATTAACAAATAAAAGACATTTCTTCCCATCAATGTATATCAAATTTACATGCCATGAACCAAGGTACGATTCACTTGGTTCATTCTCTGACACATCGCTTTTCTTTAACCCCATTTCTTTTTGGAGTTTTTTTGTGCATCTTAGTAATTGCATGATTTATTTAGCAACATAACAGCCCAGCCTAAGGCGCTGCGGCTTTTTGCCGTCGCCCTTAAGGCCATATAGATGTTATACATCTTCCTGCTTTAGCTTTTCGATTAATCTTGATGGACTCGTAAAAAGTCTCGAAATCGTCATGCCGGACTTGATCCGGCATCCAGAAAGCATTGAATTTACTGGATTCCGGCTTTCGCCGGAATGACTGAAAAGAGAACTTTTCGACTTTTTACGAGACCGTCAAAATTTAATGATGATATATTATTATGAATAAGGCTACAATTCTTGTCGTTGATGATGAACGTGGAATTCGCCAGTCCTTTAACATGGCGCTAAAAGACAAATATCATGTCCTTCTTGCAGGTACCGGTGAAAAAGCCATCGATATCTTTCAGAAAAATACTATCGATCTTATTTTGCTGGACATCCTCCTTCCTGATATTGACGGTATCGATCTTCTTAAAAAACTCAAACAGACAGATCCAAATACCGAAATTATTATGGTAACAGCCGTCAACGATCTTCAGACGGCGGTAAGGGCAATTAAATTAGGAGCTTATGAGTATATAATCAAACCTTTTATTGTTGATGACGTATTGACTGTAATAGGCCGGGCTTTAGAAAAACGGCGTCTTGTAAGACAGGTCGTTTATCTTAAAAATGAACTCGAAAGATATCAGCCCTTTGAAAAGATGATTGGCAAAGATAAAAAAATGAGGGATATTTTTGAGTTAATATCTACTGTTGCTCAAAGCGACGGCACCGTACTTATTGAAGCTCCCCGCCGCAAGCAGCGGGGAATCTTCGACTGTAAGGAATTCTGTCAATTTTTTGATTCGCTCGCTAACCCCGCCGCAAGCAGCGGGGAATGCGCTCGCTGTTCAGTTCAAGGAGAAAGCGGAACAGGCAAGGAGCTTGTTGCCAGAGCGATACATAACCTTAGCCCAAGGAAAAGCCAGCCTTTTGTAGTGATAAATTGTGCGGCCATACCTTCGACTCTGATGGAAAGTGAAATTTTTGGATACAACAAGGGAGCATTTACAGGAGCTGTAAGCGCCAACATGGGAAAACTGGAAATAGCCGATAAGGGTACGGTTTTTTTCGACGATATAGATTCTCTGAATATCAATATGCAGGCCAAGCTCCTCAGGATTATACAGGAAAAAGAGTTTCAAAGATTGGGCGATATAAGGCTTATTAAGGCTGATGTAAGATTCGTAGCAGCTTCAAACAAGAATATTAGCGACCTGATATCACGTGGAAAATTCCGGGAAGATCTTTTTTATCGACTAAATGTATTTCCTATAAAGCTTCCGCCTTTGAGGGAAAAAATAGAGGATATCCCTTTGCTTTTAAACCATTTTTTTAAATTGTATGCAAAAAAGTCCGGACGCCCTCAAAAAACGGTTTCTGAAAACGCCTTAAAAGTTCTGATGGAATATGACTGGCCCGGAAATGTCAGAGAAATTCAAAATTTGGTGGAACGGTTATGCACAATAAATCAAAATTCGGTTATTTTATTTAAAGATGTTGCAACGCTTGATGAACTCGTAAAAAGTCCAAAAACACCGTTTTCCGTCATTCCGGCGAAAG
>JASEIZ010000006.1:0-10637 GCA_030017395.1 Desulfobacterales bacterium
TTGCTCTTTTTTGGTAAATGTCAAGTAATATAAGCTACTTACAACGCATTTGCAAATTTAAGTTACTTGGAAGTCGAAAAAATCCCTCTCCCTCGATGGGAGAGGGTTGGGGTGAGGGTGCCCTCCCCTTCATCCCCTCCCACAAGGGGAGGGGAAATGGGACTTTTTACGAGTTCGTCAAATAATGAATGTTAAATATTTGAGTAGGGACAAAGGGGGGGTTGAATTTAGGCGTTTCCTTTTTCATTTGTTTGGGAAATCTATAGGACATCCTCAGTTTATAAGTTTATATCGTCAAAAAGGAAACCCTCAGGGATATCCATTGGAAAAATAAGCAACCCTTTCGTGCAAAGGATTTGCTGGTTTATTCTGCACGAGGATATCGTTGATCGTATTCGGATCAGGAAGCAATAGAAAATTATGTTTATTCGACTGTACTAATTCAAAATAATCAGATGAAAGATGAAGAATGAAAAACAAGATCGACTGCCTCCTCGCCCAGCACCACGAGAAGCTGGACTTCATCATCAACTACGACATTAAATACCGCATGGGCAAGGAACTGGACAGCGGGGAGGAAGAGAGCAATGACTGATAAGAGTCTGGCTATTTTTGAAAACTATAAAATCCGTCGTCATTACGACGAGCAAACAGAAACATGGTATTTCTCGGTGGTCGATATTTTACAGGTTCTGATACAACAGTCGGATTATCAAACAGCGCGGAAATACTGGAATAAACTTAAAGAACGGCTGAAAAAGGAAGGAAGTGAGTCGGTGACAAATTGTCACCAACTGAAAATGGAAGCCGCAGACGGGAAAAAATACCTGACCGATGCTGCTGATCCGAAAACATTGTTGCGGCTTATTCAGTCTGTCCCCAGTCCCAAGGCAGAACCGATAAAATTATGGCTGGCAAAAGTAGGCTATGAACGCATTCAGGATATGAGCGACCCTGCGCGCTCACTCGACCGCGCCCGTGAATACTGGCAACAGCACGGCAGAAGCAAAAAGTGGATACAACAGCGGATGATGGGGCAGGAAACCCGCAATAAACTCACGGATTACTGGAAAGACCACGAAATAATCAGAGAAGACGAATTCGCTGCTCTCACCAACATCATTCATCAGGAATGGAGCGGTGTTTCAGTAAAAAAGCATAAGGAAATCAAAAACCTTAAAACCCAGAATCTGCGTGACCATATGAGCGAAGCGGAGTTGATTTTTACGGCGCTTGCGGAACTTTCAACCAGGCAAATTGCCGAAAGTGTGAATGCAACAGGAATGGTAGAAAATGCAGATGCAGGAGAAAAGGGCGGTAAAATAGCGAAGAAAGCCCGATTGGAATTGGAATCAAAAACAGGCAAAAGCGTAGTCACATCTGAAAACTATCTTCCCCCGGCAAAAAAACAAAGGCAGATAAAACAAAAACCGGACAATAGCGAAGACGAAGAATGATTGTTTCATCGCTCGGCAATACGGAATTGCTAAAACTGCGCAAAACTGCATTCCTT
Organism: Desulfobacterales bacterium; assembly: GCA_030017395.1. Lineage (GTDB taxonomy): Bacteria > Desulfobacterota > Desulfobacteria > Desulfobacterales > ETH-SRB1 > Desulfaltia. The sequence goes on from JASEIZ010000006.1 coordinate 1,514, forward strand.
TGTAGCCGCGAAATACCTGCTTCGGTAGTACTTAAATGCTATGACTGGGCCATCGAACAGCGTAACCAAGGCAACTGCATAATCAGCGGTTTTCATTCCAAGATTGAGAGGGATGTATTTCATTATCTGCTTGCAGGATCGCAACCGGTCATTATGGCCCTGGCGCGTGGAATGAAGGAAAAAATCGAACCGGAATTGAAAACGGCAATCGACACCGGCAGATTATTGATTGTTACGCCGTTTGAAAACAGAGTGAAACGAGTAACGAAAGAAACCGCTGAAAAGAGAAACAGGTTTATGATTGAACTATCGGATGAGGTTGTCATTGGCTATGCCTGCAAGGGCGGTATGTTGGAGAGGCTGGTTGCAGAGGTTCAAGCTAAAGGCTCCAGTATGTTGTATTTGTTTTTTTTGCTTCATTCTGGCTAAAGATACCTTTGACATCTATAACAACAGGCGCTTTGCCCCGGCATAAACCGGCAATTCTTGAAAAGCCGAGTTTCTTATAGAATTTGTGCCCAACCGTTATTATAACCGCATCAACCCCTGCAAGGGTCTCCACACTTTGCAGGTCAAACCTGTAAAGTTTTTTAACCTCTTCGGCATCTGCAAGAGGATCATGCACCAGAACTTTAATTCCGTAAGTTTTAAGCTCATGTAATATATCAACCACTTTGCTGTTTCTGATATCCGGTATATCTTCCTTGAAAGTAACTCCTAAAACAGCAACCTTTAAGCCTTTAACCCGCTTTCCCGCTAACACAAGCATCTTTACAGTCTGTTCCGCTACATATTTGCCCATGCAGTCGTTTATCCTGCGCCCTGCCAGTATCATTTCAGGATGGTATCCAAGCGACTCGGCCTTAAAGGTCAAATAGTACGGATCAACCCCTATACAGTGCCCTCCAACAAGGCCGGGCTTAAATGGAAGAAAATTCCATTTGGTTCCTGCAGCCTCAAGAACCTCATCAGTATTTATACCCATTTTGTGGAAAATCATCGCAAGCTCATTGACAAGAGCTATATTTATATCCCTTTGTGTATTTTCAATAACCTTTGCCGCTTCAGCCACCTTGATCGATGAAACCAGGTGTATCCCGGCCTTTATCACCCTTCCGTAAACATCGGATAAAAACCTGGCAGTATCCTGATCAGACCCGGAAACAATCTTTACTATGTTTTCGAGTGAATGTGCCTTATCCCCGGGATTTATACGTTCCGGCGAATAGCCGACCGTAAAATCAGCACCACATTTCAAGCCTGACTCCCTCTCCATAATGGGAATGCATACCTCTTCCGTAGCCCCGGGATATACTGTGGATTCAAACACTATACATGACCCTTTCCGCATGTACCTGCCGACAGTTACCGAAGCTTCGCAAAGCGGCTTTAAGTCCGGGATGCGATGCCCGTCGATCGGTGTAGGCACGGCAACGACAATAAGCCTGCTTAAAGAAAGATTTTCAGGTTTGCTTGTAAACAGTATCTTTGCATCACGCAAAGCCTTTGTTGAAACTTCCATTGTCCGATCAAAACCGGACTCCAGCTCCTTAATTCTATCGGATTTAAGATCATAGCCGATCACTTCAAAATGTTTTGACATGCTGACGGCCAAAGGAAGCCCTACATATCCCAGACCTATTACGGCAATCTTATCCTTACCCGAACAAAGAGACTTAAATGTTACCATTTTTTATTTTCCAATCTCTTCCCTATGGTTTCTGGATTCCGGCTTTCGCCGGAATGACGAAGGAGAAATTCTGCCCTCTTAATCCTTAATCCTCTAATCCTTAATCCTATCCCTAATCTTTATCCAGCCCAAATGCGCTGTGAAGAACACGCACCGCCAGCTCTCCATACTTTTCTTCTATTATACAGGAAATCCTGATCTCTGATGTGCTTATCATAAGAATATTAATGTTTTCACCGGCCAGGGTTGAAAACACCTTTGAAGCTACTCCTGAATGGTTCCTCATCCCGACTCCGGTAACAGATACCTTTGCGATATTTTCATCACCGAATACCTTTTCAGCTCCGATCTGATGTGCCACCTGTTTTTCTATTTCCAGCGCCTTGATGAAATCTTTTTTTGAAACAGTAAATGTAAGGTCTGTCAACCCTTCGGCACGGGTGTTCTGTATAATCATGTCCACCAGTATTTTTTCGTCGGCAATAGGTGAAAAAATCTTTGCGGCTACTCCAGGTTGATCCGGAACCTTTTTCAGAGTTATACGAGCGGCATCTTTGTTGAGAGTTACACCTGATACGATCAGGCGTTCCATATCAGAATTTTCATTAACAACCATTGTACCTTCCTCCTCGCTGAATGATGATCTTACATGCACAGAGACATTATATTTTTTGGCAAATTCAACAGACCGAATCTGCAACACCTTGGCGCCAAGACCCGACATTTCAAGCATTTCATCATAAGAGATCACGCTGAGTTTTCTTGCCTTCTCACAGATATTTGGGTCCGCGGTATATATGCCGTCAACATCTGTAAATATTTCACATTTGTCCGCGTTAAGCGCCGAGGCTATTGCCACAGCAGATGTGTCTGACCCGCCGCGTCCAAGAGTAGTTATGTTGCCTTCAAAGTCACATCCCTGAAACCCCGCCAGCACCACTATGTTGCGTTCTTCAATAAGCTTTTTTATGAGATCTGCTCCTATTTCAACGATACGGGCGCTGCCATAATTGCTGTTGGTAATAATTTCCGCCTGGTGCCCAAGTACGGATTTAGCCGGATAGTTCATCGATTGCAAGGTCATGGCCAGAAGAGCAGCTGTTGTCTGCTCGCCTGTTGCAAGCAAAACATCCAGTTCGCGCTTATCGGGGGAAACAGCAACCTGATTTGCCATATCAATCAGACTGTCTGTAACACCTGCCATGGCTGAAAGTACAACGACTACGTTATTGCCCTGGTCAAAGGTTTTTACGACCCGCTTTGCCACATTACGGATCCGCTCAAGATTGGCAACCGAAGTGCCACCGAATTTTTGAACAATCAAACTCATTTTTTCTCCTCATCTATCAAATTACATTTATCATATCCATTTACAGTTATGGTAATCTTGCGTGAGTTGTCATTTAATATCTCAAAATGTATGGCCATATATTCCGACAAAAAATCCTTACTTAGTTTATCAGCCCATTCAACAGCTACTACGCTTTTGCCATGAAGTATTTCATACAGCCCAATATCTTCGAAATCAACAGGGTTTTTTATTCGATAAAGATCAACATGGAACAGAGTATATCTGCCTGGATATTTATTTATCAAAACATATGTGGGACTGGTTATATAGTAATCATCCGGTACTCCAAGACCCATGGCCAGACCCTGAACAAATGAAGTTTTTCCGCTTCCAAGATCACCGGTTAAGCATATAACTGTTCCGCCCGAAATCGATGTGCCTATCTTTCGTCCCAGTTGTTGAGTTTCTTCAAGACAGCAGGTTGTTATTTGAATTCCGGCAAAAGTTGACATTTCTCAAAGTTCAGACTTCATCAGTCTGCTGATCTGCTCGGGTATAACCCTTATAACATCGGTTGCCAGAAAACCAAAAGGGCCGGTCTTTTTCGCTACGGCATCGGCGGCTGTTCCATGCAGGAATACACCGATATGTGAAGCTGTTTCAGGAGAATATCCCTGAGTCACAAGACCTGCTATCATTCCTGTCAGCACATCACCCATTCCTCCGGACGCCATACCGGGATTGCCGGTAGAATTGATAAATACCCTGTCATCTGGATGGGCAATTACCGTCCTTGCACCTTTAAGCACTACATGGACATTGAACCTTTTTGCAAAATTCCTTGCATACCCCACACGATCTTTTTGTATATTTTTGGCGGTTGAATCAACAAGCCTTGCCATTTCTCCTGGATGGGGCGTCAATATAACCGGAAATTTCAGGTTTTGCAAAATCTTCGTATGACCGGCCAAAGCGTTTATCCCATCGGCATCAATAACGATCGGCACCGTGCTTTCCTGAATGACCCGACGAACAAGGCTCTTTGTTTCAACAGCGCTTCCAAGGCCAGGCCCTATGGCAAGGCATCTTTTACCTGAAAGCATATCCATAATGGGATTAAATGATAATTCACCAAGCATGCCGTCATCGGTCTCAGGAAGAGGAAAGGTCATTGCCTCGAGAATCCGTGTCTCCAGTATATTGTTTATGCTGTTTGGCAGCCCAAGAGTAACAAGACCCGCGCCAACACGCATGGCAGACATGGCCGTCATGGCTGCAGCGCCTGTTTTCCCTGGAGATCCGGCAAGCAACAAGAGATGACCTGCATCGCCCTTGTGTGCATCGGGCGACCTTGGCTTAAAATAATTACCGATCAGATCAGTTGTAAGAAGATGTTGTTTTGGGTCCACATCTTCGACAATATGATGCGGTATCCCTATATCCACTATTTCAAGGCTTCCGGTATAACTTGCGCCAGGAAAAAGAATGTGTCCTGTTTTGGCAAATCCAAATGTCGCCGTGAATTTCGCACGGATACATGCGCCACACGGCTGACCCGTATCTGAATCCAGACCAGATGGTATGTCAACCGCAAAAACCGGTTTGTTTAGGCTGTTGATAAACTCGATAATTTCTCTGAAATATCCTTTTACTTGCGATTTCAGCCCTGTTCCGAGTATGGCATCAACCCATATCTCCTGATGAACCATAGAAGTTCTGTGCGTTGAAAAAGCTTTTTTGTCAGGAATTTCAATGACAGGCACGCTTAAAGGAGTCAGGAGGTTCAGGTTTGCGGCAGCATCACCCTTAATAACAACTTTTTTTGATAGAAGATATACGGTCGATTTAATTCCCTTTTGGGCAAGATAACGGGCTATAACAAAACCGTCTCCACCGTTGTTGCCGCTCCCTGTCAAAATACCGACCCTTTTGGTTCCAAGGTCGCCGAACTTTTCAAAAAGAATTTGTGTTGCGCCTCTGCCGGCATTCTCCATCAGAACCCTGCCGGGAATACCGAACGATTCAATGGTAAGCCTGTCCATTTTCTGCATTTCGCCGGCTGTTACAAGATACATAGTCAACCTCTTAGTACTTAAAACCATCTGGAATCGTAATAATTTAGCACTTTGAAAATTTGGCTGTTTTCGTTGAGATATTGCTAATTCGACAAAGCATTATTTAAATATCGAATATCGAACAAGGAATTTCGAATGATGAATTGTGAAATCGCTACGCTCTATCTTTTTATAGTAGTAAAAATGATAGAATACCTTACTTCGACATTCATAATTCCTTGTTCGATATTCTGCGGTTCAAAAACCGCTGCCAAAGGTAAGTTTTTTCAACAGCATAAAATATTGCTGTTCATCTATAATTCCTTTATCAACATCGCCATTTCCCTGACCGCCTTTTCCATTCCCACAAGAACCGCCCTTGAAACAATACTGTGGCCGATACTGAACTCGTTAATTTCTTTAAGTCCCTTAAAAGCTTTTATGGTTTTATAGCAAATTCCATGACCGACATTAACGCCGAGCTTAAGCTTACTAGACAGCTTGACCGCATCGGTTATTTTAGAAAAGGTTTTTTCTTTTTTGGCGGCTGTTGTCGCGTCGCAAAACGATCCTGTATGAATTTCAACCATATCGGCATTTATCTGGTGGGCCAACTTTATCTGGTCAGGATCCGGATCAATAAATATGCTTACAGGAATGCTGCTGTCTCGAAGCAAGGTAACCGTTTCAGAAACAACGCGTTTGTGAACGATTAAATCCAGCCCCCCTTCGGTTGTCAACTCCTCTGTTTTTTCAGGCACCAGTGTCACAAGATCAGGTTTTATATCAAGAGCGATACCGACCATTTCAGAAGTCGAAGCCATTTCCAGGATAAACTTTGTCTGCACAACCTGTCGCAGAATTCTAACATCCCGATCATGAATGTGACGTCTATCCTCACGAAGGTGGACCACTATACCATCTGCCCCGGCCAATTCGGCCAGCAACGCTGCCGTCACAGGCTCGGGGTAATGAACTCTCCGAGCCTCCCTTAATGTTGCGACATGATCAACATTTACAGCTAATCCAGCCATTAACAAGCCTCCTGTATATAATAAATGTTCTAATAACCCGAACAAGTTACAAGAACTAAAGTTAGAAAATCGGTCAAGTAGTCGAGTATAGAATTGGTCGAATGGGAACTACTCGACTACTTGACTATTCAGCACACCTAACAATTCATTACTCTTCTTCTCCATTTTATCGGCTTCTTCCTTAGATTTTTCATGATCATAACCAAACAGGTGCAAAATTCCGTGTACCAGAAGCTGATCAAAACGATCTTCCATGCTTATTTTAGCAAGTTCTCCCTCTCGCATGGCAGTTTCAACCGAAATAACCACATCACCAAGAAGCCGGGGAGTTATATTTGAAAACTTCCCTTCGCGCATAGGAAAAGCAATAACGTTTGTGGGACCTGAGCGATTAAGATACCTTTTATTCAACGCCTCTATTTGAAAATCATCAACAATAAGGATCGAAAGTTCTCCATCAGGACAGTCCAAGGCGTTTAATATGACCCGCGCTGTTTGCTGTATTTTCTCTTGTAATATCCTGCTCTTGTTTTGACTGTTGTCTATCAGTATTTCCATTACCGTCCTCCCCGTTGTTTGCAGTGAGTTGCTCGGGATATTCGATTCGATGATGGTACATACCGTTTAATATTTTGTTAAAGCTTTTTGCTATGCTGTGCAAATCTTTTAAGGTCAGCTCACAGTTTTCAAGCTGGCCGTCGGAAAAAATCTTGTTTATAAGATCCTGCACAAGGCCTTGTATCCTGGACTGAGTAGGATTATCAAGCACTCTTGACGCCGCCTCAACAACATCTGCCAACATGACAAGAGCCGCTTCCCTGGTTTGGGGCTTGGGCCCGGGATAAAGAAAGTTGTCGATATTTACCGCATCTGCCCCTTTTATTTTCTTTGCCTTGTCATAAAAGTAACTGATAAGGCTTGTGCCGTGGTGCTGCCTGATGTTATCTATTATAGCCTGGCCTAATTTATTTTCTTTGGCCATCTCAACACCTTCTTTTATGTGAGAAATCAAGATCAGGCTTGACATGGATGGAGCAAGCTTATCATGTTTGTTCCTGCCGTTTTTCTGGTTTTCAATAAAATACAGTGGTTTGTTAATCTTGCCTATATCGTGATAATACCCGCATACTTTTGCCAGCAAGGAGTTGGCCCCGATTGAAGATGCTGCCGCTTCAACCATAGAGCCTACAATTACAGAATGATGATAAGTTCCTGGAGCCTCTATCATAAGTTTGCGTAAAATAGGGCAATCAAGATTTGCAAGTTCCAGCAGTTTTATATCTGTTGTGTAATCAAAAGCTATTTCTACAAGAGGCACAATGCCTGCCGCAACAACTCCGGAACCGACTCCCCCTGCTATAAACGCAAAAACCCAGCCATATAATAGGTTAGAGCCTGAAAACTCGGTTATATAAATATCTATAGCTGTCACAAGTACCAAATTCAGCAATCCAAGTTTTGCTCCGGCTTTTATGAATACTTTGCGTTCTCTGCAATTCCTGATCCAATAGGCAGCCATTGTTCCGTTAAGCAAGAAGTAAATAAAAACTTCAAATCTATTTTGGAATATGATTGCCGTACAGAGCGCTATCAACATGGCAAAAGAGACAGCAATATCAAAACCCATAAACAAACATACTATCATAGCGCCTGCGGCAAGGGGGACACCATAAAGAATTGGTGAAGAAGATACTGAAAAAAGGGTATTCTGGGTAAGTACACCAGAAAGTGATGACGAAATTCTGGCAATAAAAATAAAAGTTACAAGCATACTTGCGATAAAAAGCAGGTTTTTGTTGTCGTTAAGAGCTTTGCGGCTTTGAGGATTTATATGAATAATATATGTTATTATCAAAAGGCATAAAAGCAGCATTGAGGCTCCAATGCTGGTTGCAAGTATTTGCTTGTTTTTTATATGAGTCTGCAGGGTTTTCAGTTTTAAAAGCTGAACTTCGGTGACTCTTTCCCCTTCACGCAAGAGCATCTCACCCGCCTTTATTCTGTAAAGAACGGGCTTGATTTCCGCTGCCGCGCTCGTTTTCAGTTCTTCGGTCGCGCTCCTGTTTAATGTTATATTGGGTTGTAGAAGCCTCTGAACAAAATCTACTATCAGGTTTATCAGTGTATAGTCTAATTCCTTAATGAGGGGCTGACCAATAATTCTGACCATGGTTTTGGCCTGATCAAGACCGTAATATTGCTTTAAGTTGTTGACCAATATGTTTGTCTCGGTTCCGACATCCTTTATAAATATTCCCTTGTCGGCCTCTTTAAGAAGTATTTCCTTGTTTGCTACAACACCGTTTTCCAAAATCTGTGTTAATATTTTGGAAATAAGATAAGCAATATCTTTCGAGAACTCTTCCTTTTCAAGAATCTGATATGCCCCTTTACTGACGGAAATACCAATTGTTTTCTCAAAGCTTTCCTTCATCTTCCATATTCGTCCATGGATGGAAACTTTATCCTTGACAACCTCTTTACTCTGATTTTGTATTTCACCCTCAAAAACCGCTCTAAGATCGGCAAAGGCCTGTTCCACACGCGTCGTTAATCTTGACGATAATAGTTTATCATGATCATAAACAGTTAAAATTTTCTCAACAGCAAGCTTGCGGTTTGCCTCTGTAGCAGACTTGTCCTCAATAAAAAAATCTCTCGGAGACTTAATGTCCCTGTCAGCAACATCGCCTGTTTTATAAGAATGCTCTGTAATAACAAGGCTCGGGTAAAGAATAATGCTGAATATTACTGCAACCCCGACAAGTATGCTCAATCGAACATAATTACTGGAACATAAAAGCCGATTAATCGATTTTTTGCTTTCCTCTATATTTATTTTAACGGATTTCATTACTCTTTTTTTTTGCATCCAGTTCTTCATACGCCTTAATAATTTCCTGAACTAATCTATGGCGTACGACATCGGTTTTTGAAAAAAAGACAAACTTTATTCCATTTATGTCCTGAAGGATATTCTTTGGTTGCTTTTGGTCGATAAAATTCAATATCTTTGAAAGTGTCTTTCGGTGTGGCAATTTTTTCTTCTTTTAAA
>JASEIZ010000006.1:10647-17087 GCA_030017395.1 Desulfobacterales bacterium
TCTTCATCTGTTCTGAAGTAGTATTTTGCGCTTCATCTAAAATAACAAAAGAATCGTTTAATGTTCTGCCTCGCATGAAAGCAAGGGGCGCCACTTCAATAATTCCCTTCTTCATCAGGCTCGACACCTTCTCAAAACGCATCATATCATGAAGCGCATCGTAGAGAGGCCTTAAATACGGATCGACTTTTTCGGTTAAATCACCAGGCAAAAATCCAAGCGCTTCTCCGGCTTCAACCGCGGGTCTGGTTAAAATTATACGACTGACCCTCCCTTCTGAAAGCGCGGCAACCGCCATTGCCATCGACAGATAGGTTTTGCCGGTCCCTGCCGGCCCGATCCCAAAAACCATATCATATTTTCGGATAGCATCTATATATTCTTTTTGCGCCCGGCTTTTTGGAGTTACCGGATGTTTTTTAGAAGTAACGTAAACAGTATCCAGAAAAATCTCCTTTAAATTAACGCTGTCATCTCCGCTGAGAACTCTTATCGCATAATCAACATCATTCGGATAAATCGGATAATTATTTTTTAACAGGCCATAGAGCTGTTCAAGTATGTTTTGTGACAAACTTACGGCAATACTGTCGCCATGAATAAATACAGTGCTGCCTCTTGCATTAATTGTGATGTTTAATGCATCGGCAATTCTTTGAAGGTTGCCGTTATATTCGCCGAAAAGCTGTCTTGCCGCATTTATATCTGAAAATGTATATTCTATTTTTTTAGTGTCTGATTTATCTTTCATATTTACATCAAATCTACTTCTATTTTTTATGTATCACAATCCTTTAATCTAATGCAAACTACAATTTTAAGGTAATAAAGTAAAACACCTTGACTGATAAAATTTGCTTTGTTATTTTCGATAATATTGTAAAAAAACCGAATTCATTGGCCACAGATTCACACAGATGAACGCAGCTTAAAAAGAAAAAATGTCAGTGATGATCGGTGTAGATCGTTAGCTGAATAGTTACTCAATTGTAAATATCTAAAAATCATATTTTTTCAAAGATATCACAGGATAAACCATGAATGCTTTTGATATTGTGATAATAATTATTTTTGGTTTTTGCATGATAAGAGGTTTTTTCAGGGGGCTTATCAAGGAATTGTCTTCGATCATAGGGGTATTAGGCGGTTTTTATGCCGCATATACATATTACATGCTGGTTGCAATTCCTTTATCCGGCTGGATACAAAATGATTCATATCGCAATATATTAAGTTTTTTGATCATTTTTTGCGCAGTTTTTATAATAATAGGCATCCTTGGCATAATAATCAAATATATTCTCAATATTACCTTTTTAGGTTGGGCAGATCGCATTTGCGGCACTGGATTCGGCTTAATCAAAGGGGTGCTTATTGTCTCTGTTCTGCTTATAGCTTTTACTACATTCCTTCCAAAAGGCGCGCCTGTAATCAAAAAATCCTTGCTCGCACCCCACGTGAGAATGGTTTCTGAAAAAATGGTTAAAGTTGTTCCAAAAGATATGAAAAACAACTTTCTATCCAAAATAGAAGAGTTAAAAAAAGTTTGGGAATAAAGGTTCGAAAGAGCCGGCAATAAAAGGCTTGATTTTAAGAACTCTGCCATCGGTAGATATCTGCAGCGCTCCATCTTTGTCGGTACGAAATATACGACAATCATTCTCATTATATCTTTTCAAAACTGATGGGTCCGGAAATCTAAAACTATTTTTCCAGCTCGCCGATATTATTACGATTTCCGGTTTGACCTTTTCCAGAAAGACAGGTGTGCTGGACGTTCTGCTGCCATGGTGTGGCGCAATAAGGACTGTGCTTTTTAATTCATCTCCATGAGTTGCGACAATTTCCCTCTCTGCGTAAGCCATAATATCCCCGGGAAACAGAATCGATTTTGATCCAAAGCTTACCTTTATTACAAGGGAGTTGTTGTTAATATTTCGCTGTTTTTCATTTTTTCTTTTATAAATGTAATCTTTTGGGGGATAAAGAATCTTAAAGCTTGCTCCGTTTATTTCATAACTGCGCGGCATGTCTTTAAATACAACCGTTTCTATCCCGTTTTTCTTTATAATTTCCATAAACTCTCTATAACTATCAATCTCTACAGAATCACTGTTGCACCATAACCTTTTCACGTTAAAATGCCTGGCTATATATAATAATCCATTAAGGTGATCAGAATTTGGGTGGGAAAGAACGATTGTATCGATTGTTTTGATCTTTTTACGCCATAAAAAAGGCGCAACAATTCTTTCTCCCACATCAAAAATCGAATTGTCTGAAAAGCCCCCTCCATCAATAAGAATGCAACGGCCCCCTGGTACTTCCACAAGAGCGGAACCACCCTGACCAACATCGATAATAGTAACCCTGAGATCATTACGCCAGAACCTGTTATATGCCCAGAAACAGGCATCAGCGCTGCCGGCAAAAATGACAAGTGCCGCGGCAATAATTGCTGTTTTCCGTCTGAGACCAATCCCTTTAAGGTTAAAAATCGCCCAGGCCAAAATATAATAGCAACACATTTCAAAAAAATTGGGAGTTACGGTTTTAATTGCCGCAAAAGGAAGTCCGGCAAAATAATGCACAATGCCCAGTGTATGTGCCAGCACACCGGCACTCGCCTTTATACAGATTGAAGCTCCAAAAATGCTCAGCGGATACAAGAACACAGAAATCAATCCAAGAGGAACTACAACAAAGCCTATTATTGGAATTATCAATAAGTTTACAGCAATACCAACCAGAGAAATCTGATTAAAATAAAACATGACGATCGGCAGTGTGCCGAGTATGGCAAAGAAAGAAACCAATACAAAGGAAAACAGTTTTCTCGTTATTCTGATGTGCCATCCGTCATTCATTGCCTTCTTGTTGTCTGCAAACTTAACATGCCTTAAAGACCAACCATATATTATTGAAAGAACAGCTATAAAGGAAAGCTGAAATGAAATCGAAAAAAAAGACGGAGGATGGACGATAAGAATAATCATTGCAGCAATTGCCAGGGTATTCATTGGATCATGTTCTTTTTCAAACATAAATGTCATAAGAAAAACTGTTACCATAATTACCGCCCTCTGAGTAGACGGCGACATCCCTGAAATCAAACCGTATAAAATTACAGGAAATAACGACAAAATTGCAGCCCCTTTTTTAGTCCACGCATTCCATAAAAAAAATTTAATATAAGAAAGGAGCCATCTGAAAATTATAAATGATGCAGTTGCAATAATCCCAATGTGAAGCCCTGATATAGCGAGGAGATGCCCGATTCCAGACCGGTTAAATGCTTCCATCATGTTTTTTTCAACTCCGGTTCTATCACCCACAATAAGAGCTTTTAATACACCCTGTTGGTTGCCGCTCTCACCTGTCTCATCAATTAGGCTGGAAATTCTGTTTCTAATTTTCTCTATTATGGTATTAAGCCCTGTAGCTGTATTTCGATTTAATATAAAAAGTTTTTTACCTGGGATATAGGCGCTTCCCCATATTCTTTTAAAAGCCATATATCTTCTATAATCAAACCCCCCTGGATTATTGAAATTTCTGATCGATCTGATTTTACTGATTAAAAAAAGCCTGTCTCCGACAAAGATATCCGGAAAAGGCTTTGTCACTGTCATGCAGATATTTCCTGCAACCGGAAAAGATCTGTTGGCCCTGCCAAGGGTTTCAACGCGTAAAATTATTCTTAAGCGATCATTATAGGTTTCTGGATTCTTATCGACAACTCCGACAATTTCCCATTGATGGTTATCTGTAAAATATGTGATGTGATTGGAAGGAAACCGGGGAGCAACCCATGGTTGTATAAGAAGGTATCCAAATGCAAAAAAAACAGCTAAAGGCAAAAAAAACGGGGTTTTTTTATATATTATTTTAAAAAGTATTAAGCCTGCGCATAAAAAAATGGCGAAATATGTCCAGATAGCATTTCCTGGCAACCAGGACCCGAAAACAATCCCAAATATCATTGATATTAGAAGGGGGATAATTGGACGTGAACAGATTCTGTGGGCCATTTCTCATTCTCTAACCCGTTTTATCGCAGCTCCAATTTTAAGAAACTTTTTTTCAATCGCTTCGTACCCACGATCTAAATGATACACGCGATTTACCTCTGTTTTGCCTTTAGCAACAAGGCCGGCAAGTATAAGCGATGCGCTGGCGCGAAGGTCTGATGCAATAACCGGCGCCCCCGACAGCATGGGAACACCTTTAACCATTGCCGCATTTCCCGATATCGTAATGTCCGCCCCCATACGCTTGAGTTCGCTTACATGAATAAAACGGTTTTCAAATATGGTTTCTGAAATAATGCTCAGTCCTTTGGCAATAGACATCAAAACCATAAACTGAGCCTGCATATCGGTAGGAAAACCAGGATACGGCAGGGTTTTAATATCAATGCTGCTGATTTCATTTGAACCGATAATATGAATATCTTTATTATTTACTTTTATATAGGCATTGGTCAACCTTAGCTTATGAATAATAGTTTGCATATGATCGGGCTCACAATTCAAAAGCTTTATATTTCCCCCTGCCATGGCCGCTGCAACCATAAAGGTGCCCGCTTCTATTCGGTCTGGTATAATAGAAGTCGACGCCGGATGAAGGGAAGTGACTCCTTTTATTGTAATTACAGATGTTCCCGCTCCTTTAATATCTGCGCCCATTTTGATTAATACATCGGCAAGCGCCACTACCTCCGGCTCGCAAGCAGCATTGCGAAGAACAGTGACACCATCAGCCATAACAGCGGCCATCATCAGGTTTTCTGTTCCGGTTACTGTTATAATATCAAAATAAATTTCATTTCCTGTAAGACGATCAGCAGAAGCTTCGACATATCCGTGTTTTAATTCAATAGAAGCTCCAAGACGCGCAAGCCCCTTCAGATGGAGATTAATCGGCCTTGCGCCGATAGAACATCCTCCAGGCAAAGATACTCTGGCCTTTTTAAGCCTGGCCACAAGAGGGCCAAGAACCAGGATAGACGCCCTCATCTTTCTGACCAGTTCGTATGGCGCTTCTGTATTACAAAGACCTCCCGTATCTATCCGAACGCTGCTTCCATCTTCTTCTATCCTTGCCCCAAGGCCCGCAAGCAAAAGCTTTATGCTCTGTATGTCTTTCAGGTCCGGAATATTATTATAAGTATTCCATCCATCGGCAAGAAGCGAAGAAACCAATATCGGGAGAGCGGCATTTTTAGATCCGCTTATCTTCACTTCACCCTTAAGGGAGTGTCCCCCCTCTATGATAATTTTATCCATTTGTTTCCCGCCAAGTAGTGTCTGAACGAAAAGTATAACATGCAGACAAAATCCGAACACCAAAATCCTAAATCCGAAACAAATTCGAATATCAAACGACAAATTTCGTGCTTCTAATTTCTGGCTGAACTGAACAGCGAGCGCATCCCCCGCTGCTTTCGGCGGGGAGCTTCAAAACAGGATGTTTCGGCCAGGCACTAAGTAGGATTTCAGTAAAAAAAAGCGCCTATCGACATTTAACAATGAGATAAGCGCTTTTATAATTTTGAGTTTTTAATTTAGATTCGCTCGCCAATCCCGCAGAAAGCATCAGGGAATGCGCTTGCTTTGCGGTTCAAAATTGACAATTTTTAATGACCGCAATGACCGCCTTTGCCCTTGCAAGTATCAACAGCAGCCTTGATAATACAATAAGTCATGCCAAGACCTATAATAGTGAGCGCATACCAAAGGCCGCCCATAAATACCATGTGTGTTAGGTCCCAAATCCATTCAAACGAAAACGGAAGCATATTTGTCCTCCTCTATCCTATCTGCTCTATCTGCCGTTCCTGAGGGAATATCGGCAAATAACGGTATGAAATCATTATCAGAATAATGCCGTATGCTACCGGAAGAATAGTTGTAGCTATTTCTTGCCAGCTTGGAAAGTACATAAACCAGTTTTCAAATGTAAGCACCGGCACAGCCATAACTTGAAGCACCATTACCCAGCGATTCACGCACGCATTAAGCGCGCCAAGGAACACAGCGCTGATAAGCAAAAATGAAGACCTGCGCCCTGTTTCGGTAATAAGTATTATAGATGGAATAACACCGCATATCACAATTTCAAGCACAAGTATCCATGGTCCATACAAAGGATTGTTGGAATAAAAATCCATAAAATTAAATCCGCTGGCCGGCACTGTTACCGTTGCCCAGTACCAGGTATCAATTATCTTTGCAACAGTATATGTTGCAAGCATCCAGCCGGCGATCTTGGCTAACAGCATGATAACATTTTTTTTAACAAGCTTTTTCCTTGTTATCTTTTCGGTAATCCATGTAATTAGTATTGTAAAGCACGGCCCGCATGCTGCAGCCGACCAGGTAAAGAGAAAAAATGTCCACGGCCAAATGAAAACCCCTTCCCTGTAAGCAAAGGGGCGT
>JASEIZ010000006.1:17097-22661 GCA_030017395.1 Desulfobacterales bacterium
GGGGCGTCCAAAAAGCACGCCGGCAACTCCGCCAAGAGATCCCTGATGGAAAAAGGAAAGAAAAGCACCGGTTGCCGCAAATATAGCCATTATTCCATGCATATTGTGGCTAAGATTATGAAAAAATGGCACCCTGTCTATTTGCCGGTTTTCAAGAATAAGGGGAATATACTCTATTGTAAGAACCGCAAAGTAACAGGAAAGACAGAATGCAACCTCTGTCAGCATGGAATGGACATTTGCATGCCAGAAAATAAACCACCCTCTCAGCGGTTGTCCAATATCAATGGCAAGGATAAGAAGTGCGGAACTGTAACAGATAAACCCTATTAAAACAGCATAGTTTATAATATTTTTAAGTTCATCCTTTCCAAAAATATATCTTAATAAACCTGTAAAAAAGGCTCCGCCGCCAAGAGCAATAACCGCCAGGTCAGCCCAGATCCACATGGCAAACCCGTAGGCATCGTTCATGTTGGTCTGGTTAAGGCCCTTGAACCAGCATAGCAGCATGGCAAAAACGCCCCACAATAACACAGCACCGACCACGATGATCCAGAAAATAAACTTTCCAAATGAACAGCGTTTAACCCCCTCGGGTATTAATGCAGAATCCATAAGTTATGTGCTCCTAAAAATATGCGGTTATAATTTTTTAATGGTTTCCTTGTTTACCCTCGTCTTTAATATAATTATCTCCGGCTCGCCTCACCCACTCACGACTTGAAAGATAGTAAACTTTTGGATTTGTGCCCAGTCTCTCAAGTAACCGAAATGCATGAGGGTTCATCGGACGCCCCCCATGTTTATGGTCGGGCTTTGCTATTTGGCTTACAGCATGACCTGGATTGTTCAGATCGCCGAATATAATAGCGCCGGCAGGACACGCCTGTGTACATGAAGTTTGATATTCATCCTCCTCCAGTTCGCGGCGGCCTTCAACATAAGCCTTATTCATTGCCAATTGATGTCTGTGAAAGCAAAAGCTGCATTTTTCCACCACACCTCTCATGCGCGGAGAAACA
This sequence comes from Desulfobacterales bacterium, assembly GCA_030017395.1. Lineage (GTDB taxonomy): Bacteria > Desulfobacterota > Desulfobacteria > Desulfobacterales > ETH-SRB1 > Desulfaltia. The sequence goes on from JASEIZ010000006.1 coordinate 18,123, forward strand.
TTCGGGCTTAAATATTTTTCCATACCATCAGGCCAGACAGGATCCCACCAGTTAAAATAACGCGCATGATAAGGGCAGGCAGCCATACAGTACCTGCATCCAAAACAGCGGGTATAAATTTGACTGACAATCCCTGTGTTACGGTTATAGTCGGTAGCAGTCGCAGGGCAAACAGATACGCATGGTGCATGGCCATTATGTGCCTCGCAATGCATACAGGGTCTTGGGATATAGCATATATCGGCTTCAGGAAATTTTTTGCCGTTTGTCAGGCTGTAAACACGCATCCATGTAATGCTGTCGAGCTTGTTTGATTCGTCCTTTTTAAACGGAACGTTATTTTCAGCCATACAGGCCGCCATACAGGCTCCGCATCCGGTACATTTATCTAAATCTATGACCATCCCATACTTTTTGGCTTTTGTGTTTTTGTGCTGTTCTTTCATCAAAACCCCATCCTTTGATTTATGCTCTTGTCAGCTTGGCCCTTATTCCCCAGGCTGCATTCAGGCCGGAAACAGGATCTTCGACCGGACCGATGAGTTCGTTAAAATTAACACCCTTGTCAGCCAGGTACTCGTCATAAGCTGTATGGCCCAGCCCTCTGGGCAAAGCCACCAATCCGGGCATAATTCCATTAAAATGATGAACCCTAACCTTTACACTACCTTTCGGAGTACTAAGAATTGCTTGATCGCCCTCTCTAAATCCTCTTGCCGATTTTGGATTAACTTCGACGAGGATCTCTTTGCCCTTAAGAACTGTATCCTCTACGGTTTTTATAACAAACGGCGGATCTCCGATAAAACCGCTTGCAAGTCTCATGGAATTGTACGGCATGAGTATAAGAGGATAAGTTTGTTTATCTCCTTCAATCTTTATTGGTTCTGCTTTGCTCTTGTTAACAAACTTAAATTTTCTGGAAGGTGTATTAAATGAGCCCCCCCAGACAGCGGGTTTGAAATTAGAATCGGTCCAGAATACATCGTTAATTAATTTATCCCACTTATTCCCCAATGTTTGCTTTAGGCAAACTTCATAACTGTCCCATGGAAAAGCCTTAGCTATCATTCCACCAAATGATTTTGCGATAAGAAGTATCACATCACCCAGATGTTTAGTGTTAAACTGTGGCTTTACTACAGGCTTTGAAAGGCTTATAATCGGCTTCTGCAGCCCAACCGGTGTCGGTACATCCTCATAGCGCTCAAGAAAAACATGGTTTGGAAGGATAAGATCGGAATTTGCAGCTGTTTCATCCATATACGAGGAAAAACTCACAACAAACGGCACCTTATTAAATGCCTCTTTCACCGCTTTGCTGTCAGGTATTGTATAAACGGGATTAGCGCCGGCAACAAAAAGAGCCTCAACAGGATATTCTTCACCTGAATTAATAGCATTAGGCAGCCTGTCTAACAGATATCTTGTATCCGGATATCTTTTGCTCCCTGCGCCGTCAATACGAGCCTTGTGCATACCATTTGAGGCGGTGCGATCCATTTCTACTTCAGGCCATTTTATATAATCAGGATCCGGAACGGTCCAGACACCTCCCTTTTTATCGATATTGCCGACAAGTGCATTTAATGCATACACTGCCATAAATTCATTCAGGCTGCCTGGTGTTTCCCCCCGACCTTGGCCGCAAACCGCCAGAGGTTTTGATGAGCCGGCAAAGCTCTTAGCCAAAGATTCTATTGTAGAAGCGGATACGCCGGTAATTTGAGAAACATCATCAGGGTTGAATTCATTAAGTACCATCTCCTTGAATTCTTCAAAACCGGAAGAATAATTTTTGACAAAATCAGTATTATACAACGATTTTTGAATAATCACATTGGCGATAGCCAAAGCCAGAGCAGCTTCTGTCCCCGGATTTATGGCAACCCATTTATCTGCTTTAGCAGCCGTGTTGGACAGTCGGGATTCGATCTGAACAACCTTACCTCGCTCTTTCCATTTACTATTTGCCTTGATCATACGCACCGGAGAACCCCAGCCATCTATCAGTCCGCTTCCAAAACTCAAGACAAAATCGGCATTTTCAAAATCAAACCCTACTGAAGCCTGCACACCTTGCATCTTGTGCATTGTCAGCTCGTATGAGTCCTGAATTGACGGAACGCGTATAAAGTTTGGAGAACCGTATACGGTCAAAAATCTCCCTAAAAGCTGGCTTACTGTTCCGCGATCAGTACCGGAAATACAGGCAACCTTGTGGGACTTGTCTTTTTCTCTTAACTCTCCAAGTTTTTTTACAATCTCTGCAATGGCTTTATCCCAGGAAATTTTTTCCCATTTTCCTTCGCCTCTGGCTCCCGCCCTCTTTAAGGGTGTTTTAACCCGTGTCGGGCCGTAAAGCAGTTGAAGTCCTGATAGGCCCAAAACACATATGCCGCCATCATTTACAGGGTGTCCTTTCATACCCTCTATCTTAATCGCCCGATCATTAACCTTGCGGACAGTAATACCACAGCCCCCGGGACAGAGCGTACATATAGAACCTACATGACTGACCTCTCCATCCTCCGGTACAGGAGTCCATGGCCACATCTGTGTCCATATGGAACTGTCATCCATCAGCTTTAATGGCAATGGTGAAAGGGCTGTGCCGGCTGCGCCACCAATTATCAATGATAAAAAACTTCTTCTACATACCTTCATAAGATTCTACCCCTTAAAGTCTTGCTAATAAACTAATGAGGTTATCAGCCTATTTATGGCACACAAAACATGCATCTTTTTGTATATGAACTCTTACCTGACTGCTCGCCGGTTTTTCATAAGGCCGAGGCATCCAGCTAATGGGCCACGGAAGAGTTTCGATGGTTTTCCCCTCAGCCTTCAATTCTGCGTGACATTCAGCACAATCATCCATTTTCATCCGGTCCCAGGTATTCTTCTTTAGCCCGGCGAGGTTTTTACCCCAAATATCACGGCTGTAACCTGTAAGTCTGTTTTCTTCATAAACTCTCGAATGCGTTGATTCGCCGATATGTCCGTGGCATGTAACACAATCCAGCTTTCCCATCTTTATATGGGATGCGTGGGAAAAGAATACACAATCAGGCTGCCTTGAATAAACCAGCCACGGCACCTCATTTCCTTTTGTCACATATTCCTCGACAAATTTTAACTCCTCAGGATTTTCTCCCTGTGCCTCTTCGTGACAGCCAACGCACTGCGCGAGTTTTGGCACACCGGAAAAGCTTCCATCTTCACGAAAATAATGACAACTTTCACATCCATCCTCAACAGCAGCAACATGAACAACATGGTTGAAATCAACAGGCTGTTTTTTCTTGGAATAAAGAAGCTTGGGGAATACTAGCCAACCCACTGCGAGACTTCCCACTAATCCAATAACAAAAAATATGAGAATGATTCCCCACTCTCTATTTTTCTGCTCTTTTTCAGAGGATTTCGTTGTTTCTACCTGCTCGACAGTCTCTCCAGCTTTATCATCTAATGTACTCATGGAAACTCCGTTAAGTTTTAGTTGAAGCGAACAAAGTTGAACAATTTTTTATTGTGATATGAAATATATGATATAAAAAATAATTTTTGGACGTTTACCTGTAAATATCATTTTTGTCAAGAAAAATTATTATTATCCTTATCCATAACTATGCAAACCTGGCAGCATATTCACGCCAAAATATGTAAAAATAACGGCCATAAACCCTATTATGGAAAGATACGCGATCCTCTTTCCTTCCCAGCCTCTCATCATCCTTGCATGTAATAGTGTTGCATAAATAAACCAGGTTATCAGAGACCATGTTTCTTTCGGATCCCATGACCAGTAACTCCCCCAGGCTGAATTTGCCCATACAGCCCCTGTTATTATTCCGATCGTCAGAAATAAAAACCCAAGAGTCACCATTTGATGCGTTAACTCATCCAGAATGCCGGCATCTGGGAAATGAACAAACAAATCTGTTCTACTCTTTTTGCGTCCTGTTTTTCGTTGCTTAAAAAGGTATATGATGCTTACACTAAAAGCGATCGCAAAAGCGGCATATCCAATAAAACAGGTGATTACATGAGCGATAAGCCAGTTGCTTTTTAATGCTGGAATCAAAGGCTGTATCTGGCTGTTAATATTGGGAGAAAGCGAGGCATAAGCTATGGCCATAAAGGCAAGAGGGGTTGCAAAGGCTCCGATGGTCCTGTTTTTATAAGTCTGCTCAACTACAAGATATATTACTCCAATAGTCCACGCAAAAAAAACAAGGGATTCATACATATTTGAAAGAGGGGCATGACCTATTCCAAGTCTGTAAGATTCTATCCATCGCAAAGCAATACCCCCTGTATTGCCGACAACAGCAATTATAGCTATCCATGTGGCAATCCTGCCGGGCAGCTGTTTCTTAAAAATCCAGGAAACAATATATAAAAATGCTGCTATGCCATAAACAAATGTTACAATTGATAACAAATTTGAACTGTTCATTAATCTATCCTTAATATTGATTAATTCGTAAAAAGTCTTGAAATCGTCATGCCGGACTTGATAAGCCTGCCCCGTAC
>JASEIZ010000070.1 GCA_030017395.1 Desulfobacterales bacterium
GACAGAATTCCTTACAGTCGAAGATTCCCCGCTGCTTGCGGCGGGGAGCTTCAATGTTCGATGTTGAACGTTCATAGCTTTTAGGTTCAGGACAAATTTCCAATTTCAACGTTCTGTGAACGTTTACTTACAATCTTCCTTTTCTTAAAATAGCCACAAGAAGCCATATCCCCATTATTGCGGCAGAGATAAACCCTATAATGCCAATTATAGATAATCCGTGAAACAGCGGAGGGGTTTTTGCAAAAACTATCAGGGCGGAACCGATGATAAGTGATGCTATAACAATTGAAAAGGATATTCTGTTACTTATCTGGTTATATGTTTCAAGCACAGGCTCAAAACCCTTATGCTCAAATCTGATGCTCAATTTCTGCTGTTTTATCAGCCGTGTAATTTCAAGAGCATCCTTAGGAAACTGCTGAACAAATTGAAACGTGGCAGATATAAGGCCGATAATATCTTCTGCAATTCTTTTTGGATAAAACCTTGCGCTTTTTACCTTCTCAATAAACGGCGCTGCCTGTGCTATCATGTCAAAATCAGGATTCAGCCGAAGACCAACACCCTCTATAGTGCTGAAGACTTTCATCATAAGAAATATATCGGCCGGAATTCTTAGGCGATGACGTGAAGCCAATTCAAGCAGACCTTGAAGAATTTTGCCGATTTCAATATCCTTTAACGACTTGTAAAGATGCAGACTCATGAATTCCGATACCCCTCTTTCAAGCGTTCGCATATCAGGATCTTCATCATATATGGTAAGTTTAAGCAGCGCCTGAGTTGCTCTTGTCGAGTCTTTATGCACCACATGATCGATAAGATCAACAAAGTCCTCCCGTGTCTGCCTGTCTACAGATCCTACCATTCCATAATCGAGCAAGCATATCACATTGTTCGGTAGCACATAAATATTTCCAGGATGCGGATCTGCGTGAAAAAACCCGTGCTCAAACACCTGGCGTAAATATAGATTTGCTCCGCGTGAGATGATAATCTTTTTGTCAAGTCCGGCATTATCCAGCTTGTCGATTTCAGACACTTTGATACCATCCACAAATTCCATTGTAATAACACGCGATGTTGTTGCCTCTCGAAAAACCTTCGGGATATAAATGGTAGAGTCATCCAAAAATTCTCTGGCAAATCGCTCCATGTTTGAGGCTTCTATGTTATAATCTATTTCTCTTCCAATTGTCCTGGAGAACTCCTCGACTACTTTAACTGGACGGTGCAGGGCCATCTCCTCTATATGACGTTCCATAAGGGTTGCCAGATGGAACATGATCTCGAGATCAACCTCTATAATTTTCCTGATGCCCGGGCGTTGAACCTTGACAACAACCTCTTCGCTATCCTTTAATCTGGCCCTGTAAACCTGGCCTATCGATGCAGAAGCCATAGGAGTCTTATCTATAAAATTAAATATCTTTTCAGGCGGAAAGCCGAATTCCGTTTCGATTATATTGCTTGCTTCATCAAAGGAGCAGGGAGGCACCATATCCTGAAGCTTGGAGAGTTCATTAATAAAATCAACCGGAATCAGATCTGGACGGGTAGAAAGTATCTGGCCAAGCTTAATAAAGGTTGGACCCAGTTCTTCTAAAGCCAACCTGACCCTTTCTGCTTTTGAAAGCTTTTCAAGGCGATCGCGCCGTTTTTTTGAAATCATATTTAAACCGATTTCAAGATACTGCTCTATCTTCAACACCTCAACAAGATTGCCGAATCCATATTTAAAAAGAACGGTCAATATCTGGCGATAGCGTTGAAGATGACGATAGGTACGGCCTATTATTCCGATTTTTCGGATGCTAAACATGATAACTATGCTTTTTCGCTGACAGCTTTTTTCAGCTCTATTATCTCTTTTTTCAAACCCTTTAACTCATCTGTAGTTACTAAATCAGCCTTTTTTATCAACTTTTTAACTATGCTCTCTACCCTTTGTTCCAGTTTATTCTGGGCATCATCATACCTTTCCTGAAGCTCATCAAGAAACTTTTTTCCCTCTTTTTCAGAGACCTCTCCCTTTTTTACAAGCTCTTCAGCCAGATCTTTCACCTCGTCTTTGGTTTTAAGGGCAAGGCCGATACCGGTAAACATAGCCTTTTTAATAAGATTAAACATAATATACTCCTTTGTTATGATTTGTCTGTTTATACCCGTTCAGCAGTTCAATCTTCCCTGCTTTCTAACCATGAACCGTTGAACCCACGAACGATTACATGTGTTTTTTGCTTGGCCGCAAACTACTTCAATTTTCCAATAACAGCGCTTGCAATGGTGTTTTTCTGAATCTCCTTTGTTCCCTCATATATTTCGGTAATTTTAGCGTCGCGGTAAAAACGTTCGACTTCGTAATCAGCCATATACCCATATCCGCCAAGCAACTGTATCGCTTCGTCGGCCACCTCCACGGCAGTCCTGGCAGCAAACATCTTGGTCATAGATGTCAGTTTGGGATCAATACGACCCTGGTCAAAGTTCCAGGCCGCCTTATAAGTTATAAGCCTTGCAAGCTCTATTTTTGTAGCCATATCGGCGAGCTTATGCTGTGTAACCTGGAATTGAGCAATTTTTTTTCCAAACTGCTCTCTTTGCTTAACATATGCCAGCGCCCTATCAAAAGCTCCCTGCGCTATTCCAAGAGCTTGAGCAGCTATCAGAATCCTGCTTTCATCAAAAAATTCCAATGCCTGATAAAAACCTCTTCCTTCTTTGCCGATAAGATGTGACGATGGCACGCGAACATTTTTAAAAACTACCTCTGCCGTGGGCATTAGATGAATGCCCATTTTTTCTCCGGCATCCATAGCAGACACACCTTCTTTGTCAGCCTCGACAAGAATCATGCTGATGCCTTTGTAAGTCGGCACGGCATCAGGATCGGTCTGGCAAAGAACAGTATAAAAGCCGGCAAGACCGCCATTGGTAATAAAGGTTTTAGCGCCGTTAACGACCCATTCGTCTGAGTCCTTTACCGCTGTTGTATCCATAAATGTTATGTCGGAACCATGATTGGGTTCGGTAAAAGCGCCGCCGGAAAGCATTCTGCCTTCTGCTACCATCGGGAGAAATCTTTCTTTCAATTCATCACTGCCAAAACGCAAAATACATTCAGAAGCAAAAGATGAAAGAATTAAAGCACTCCCGATGCTGGAATCACCACTGCAGAACTCTTCAGCGACAAGAATATTCTCCAGAACTCCAAGACCCTGTCCGGAATACTCTTCAGGGAAGTGAATGCCGATAAATCCAAGATCAGCCGCTTTTTTCCAAATCTTGTTTGGGAATTCATGTTTCTTTACAAGTTCAAGGACAAGCTCCTTGTCGAATTCACCCTTTGCAAAATCCTTTGCAGCTTTCTTAATTTCTTTTTGCGACCTTGAAAGCTCAAAATCCATCTAATCCTCCCAAAACTATAAACAGCTATAACCTTGCTAACAAACTATTATTTAATAAATTAACATATATATAAAGTTATTGCAAGGAGTTTAAGCCTTCTGTCAGGAACGAATAAAGTGCCCGGAATTGCAGCACGTAATCTGTCCGGTTAAGATGAGTGAAGCTCCCCGCCGTAAGCAGCGGGGAATGCGCTCGCTTTTGCGGTTCAACGCCGAGTTCATACAGCCGGCTGTTGAGAAAGGTTCTGCCTTTGTGCCCTGGGTTGGAGCAAACCTTGACGATATTCTGTGCGAGCAACACGAACGAACAGTGACGGCTGAGAACTGTGTAATCTTTGATGGGGAAACGCCGCAAATCCCTGCGAACCAGTATCGGTGCCGTTAAGTCAGAGTCAAGATGCGAATCCATCGGTATATGGACAGCTCGCCGGCTGTTTTTCATGGACAGATAAAGTTGGCTGACTATGATGCACAAGGAAAACTGAAGGAGCCCAAAAAGGGAAAGGCAGCGCAGGTCCGCCGCTCGTCATCTGCTCAGGAAAAGCGGACAAATCTATTTGTTGACAACAGAAAATAAATATATCAGATCTTCAGTGCTACATCGGTGGCGCTCCTCAAAGCTGAGCCTATATTGCCCGGCAAAGCGGCATCACCCACAGCAAATATCTGTTTTTGCTTATCTTTTAGAGACTGAAACAAGCTGTCTTCCGGTTCAGGATGTATGGCAACGATTACCTTGTCCGCCTTTAAGCTCAAATTCTCACAATCCTTATTTATGAGATGCACGATGTTTTTTTGAATACAGGTGACCTGAGTTTCAGTAAGAATGGCGACTTTTTTTTCAGAAAGTCTTGATAATAGTCGTTCCCTCGGGATTTTTTTCATCCTGGTAAGCGGCTTGGGCAATATCTCTACTACGGTTACCTTTCTTTCAGGACCGGCAAGCCAGTCCGCTGTCTCACAACCGATGTCACCTCCACCGATAATGACTATGTTTTGACCGGTGACTGCCCGGCTCTCATAGACCTGTCTGGCATCTGTTACAAGATCAGAGTCGATTCCGGGAACAGGAGGACGCCTTGAACGTGAACCGGTCGCCACAATAATCATGTCCGGAGCAAAAGCAATAATTTCAGTAAGATCGGCCTTATGTCCGAGGCTAACCCTGACATTGCTCTTGTTGAGAGAATATTTCAGATAACGGAGTATCTCCGACATTTCTTCCTTAAATGGGGCTATGCTTGCCAGCCTTGCCTGGCCGCCAAGCTGATCCGACTGCTCCCATAATTCTACGTCATGTCCTCTTTTGCCGGCTATTACGGCTGCCTGCATGCCACCTGGCCCGCCGCCGATTACGAGCAGGCTTTTTTTCTTTGAAGCCGGCGAAATCTTCCAGCAATATTCAAGACCTGCGAACGGATTAACCGTGCAGCATCTTCCAATACCAGGAACACCTTTTTCAGAACAATCTTCCAGGCAAAAGACACACCTGTTAATATCATCTACCATACCGGATGCAGCTTTTTGTGGAAAATCCGGATCAGCAACCAGTTCTCTGGCCATAGCAACAAAATCAGCCTTTCCCTGGCCAATAATCTGATCGGCCATATCAGGACTGTTTATCTTGCCTATGGCAACAACCGGTATGCTGACCGACTTCTTTATCTGAGCAGCAAGATCGATCAAGGGCCCGGGAGGAGACTCGTGAGTGGGAATGGTAATAAATTTCGTGGACTTGTTGCCTGCATTCGCCACAATGGCGTCAGCTCCTGCATCTTCTACAAGACCGGCTATTTTCCTGCTGTCATCAATATCCAATCCACCGGGAACAAATTCATCACAGACAAGTTTTATCATCACAGGAAAGTCCCTGCCTGCCGCTGCTTTGACTTTTTTAATCAATCGGGTCAGGAAAAGCGCCCGGTTTTCTATTACCCCGCCCAGGTCATCGCTTCGTTTGTTAAGAACAGGGGAAAGAAGCTGGGCAATAAGATCGCCATAGCTTGCCTGAATTTCCACCCCGTCGTAACCCATTTCTCTTGCTTTTACAGAGCCGCCAGCCATAATCTCAAGTATCTCATCCGCCTCATCAAGCGACATGGCATTAGCAAGAGAAACAATCCAGCTGTCCTCTTTTTTCTTGGCGCCTGCAACCTCCTGCTCGATAACTCTCTCTTTTGGATAATTGAGCTGCATAAAGGCCTTGGAGCTTTCTTTGTGAATGACGTTGAGCAGCTCCTTTATGCCTGTCGCATATTCTTCCATATCAAAGCGGAGTTCATGTGGACCTTTATATGCTCTTGGATAATCGAGACAGGGACAGTCCAGAATAATCAGGGCAGCGCCGCCTCTTGCCCTTGCCCTGTAAAATTCTGTTATTTTGGGAGTAACCTTGCTTTCTGTAGCGTATTTGGTGGGGAAAAGGGCCATGATGATTCTGTTTTTGAGAAAGCATCCGCCGATTTTAGCTGGTGAAAAAAGATGAGGAAAGCTCATTTTTTACCTCCTGTTATCAGAGTTGTCCGATATTCATAAAACAAGCTTCTTGACTTTGCACTTGCTGAACTTATAAAATTTTTATATCATAATTTTGCTAAAAACAATGCATTTAAATGGTGAGGAGAGAAACAGGCAAATCGCCGGAGGTAAATCGTGGACAAAAATAATACAGATACGCTGTTACCGGAAGCCTGCGCAAGCAAGATATTCGAGCTTAGCGACTCAAAATTTACTCCGGATGTCGCTGCTGAGCTTTGGCCGAAAATTTTGCGACACAAGTGGCTTGTGTCTGAAAAACTTGGTCGCGACATAGGGCTGCGAACCGCTTGCATAGACCTTCTTGAAAACATGGACCTGGCTCACAAGGAATTTATGGCTTACAGGCAGCCCGACCTCCTTGCCGAGATGGGAGCGCAGACAGCCGACAGGGAAATATGGGACACAATTGCCGATTCTCAGCCGCCCAAACAACTGGTTGAGCGCAGAATCATCCTTCCTTTAACCGAGGAAAAGCTTGCCAGAAAACACGGCGTTGTTCCTCCAAAAACGATTATCTTTTTTGGCCCGCCAGGAACCGGAAAGACCCATTTTGTGAAGGCAATAGCAGGGGTTTTGTCATGGTGGTATATTGAAATTGCGCCCAGCATGCTCATGGCTGATGGAGCAGACAAACTTGGTCTTAATCTGCGCAATGTCATGGAAAAAGCACGCCAACTGGAAGAAGCGGTCATTTTTATTGACGAGTTTGAAGAAATAGCAGCCAGCCGGGATATGGCTACCCGTATTGACAAATCAATCACAAATGAGTTCTTGAAACAGGTTCCCCTGCTAAAAAATCAGGGGAACAAGATTCTGCTTGTGTGTGCCACTAACTATATCCGACAACTGGACACGGCGCTGCTCCGCCCGGGACGCTTTGACTGCATTATTCCGGTTGGAGGGTTAGATGATGAGGGCCGGAAAACAATATTGAGGCATTATCTGTCCAGACTCAATACAGGAGATATTAACATCGATCAAATAACCGTGCTTACCGATCGATTTACGCCGGCAGATATCGAGTATATGTTCCAGAAGGTTGCGCAGCTGGCTTTTGAGCTGGAGTATACAGGCAAACAAGATTATAAGGTAACTACAGAGACATTTATTGAAGTTGTTGCACAAATTACTCCGTCCTTAACCGATGAGATCATTGAAGAATTCCGCCAGGATAGTGCAACATATTCCAGGGCCTGACATCAGCGCTTCAGTATGGAGAAATCTGTAATCAAAGAAATTAAAGCAACACCTTGCCCTTCAATTTTAGCTCCGGCAGGAAACAAAGCCTCCTTTCTGGCTGCTCTGGCAGCAGGCGCTGATGCTGTTTATTGCGGGCTGAAAAGCTTCTCAGCTCGAATGGAAGCAAAAAATTTTACCGTCAGCGAGCTGATCCCTCTTACACAACTTGCCCATGACAAAAACATAAAGGTCTTTGTGGCTTTAAATTCCCTTTTAAAACACGGTGATTTAAATGTCGCAGGGAAGCTACTGGATAAGCTGAACCGTTATGTTAAGCCTGATGCTATCATTATTCAGGATTTGGCTCTTGTGCAACTCGCCGTACAAACAGGCTTTGCAGGGGAGCTTCATTTGTCTACACTGGCCAATGCAAGCTTTCAAACCGCCTTGAAACTTATAAGAAAAGATCTGGGAGTTGATAAAGTAGTTGTTCCCAGAGAGCTTAACATAGACGAAATTAAACAGATGGCATCAGCATGCCCAAAGGGTCTTGGGCTTGAAGTATTTATTCACGGAGCCCTTTGCTACGGCGTTTCCGGGAGGTGCTACTGGAGCAGTTTTCTGGGAGGTAAAAGCGGTCTCAGGGGCAGATGTGTCCAGCCATGCCGCAGACTCTATACTCAAAATGGCCAGACTAAAAGATTCTTTTCCTGCATGGATCTAAGCCTGGATGTTCTGACCAAGGTTTTGCTTTCAATCCCGGAAATTCAAACATGGAAGATTGAAGGCCGGAAAAAAGGACCCCACTATGTTTTTCACACCGTAAAAGCATATAAGCTTTTACGGGACCACCGGCAAGAGCCTGGAATGAAAAAAGCAGCTCTTGATCTCCTTGCAAATGCGCTTGGCAGAACAGGAACTCACTATTATTTTTTATCCCAACGGCCTCAGAACCCTGTAAATATTGATACCCAAACCGGCTCGGGTCTTCTTGTAGGAAAAATACAGGGCGCAAAGCAAAAACCTTATATAATTCCAAGACAGTCGCTTATGCCGGGAGATCTCCTTCGTTTTGGATATGAGGATGATTCATGGCATTCTATTTACAGTGTGCCAAAATATATTCCCAAAAGAGGACGCATCTATATAAAGCTGTCCTCTGCGGGAAAGCCCGGGCAAGACATTCCGGTATTTCTTACCGACAGGCGTGAAAAATGGCTTCAGGAAATTCTGTCCGGGCTTGAAGATATGTTGACCAAAATACCGGAAACAGATGTTGCTTCCTCTAACTTTAATGTTAGGCTTCCAGGTAAACACATCGGTAAAAAAAGAGATAAATCATTTGAGCTTAATGTAAACAGAGAATCCGGCACAGGCATACAAAAAACCGCAACCGGAGTCTGGATTTTTCCTGAAAGCGAATATAAACCATCAAAAAAACTTGTGCCCAATCTATGGTGGTGGCTTCCTCCTGTTATCTGGCCGGAGGATGAGGAAAAAATAAAGAGCCTTATTGAAGCTGTCATAAAAAATGGCGGCAGAAATTTTGTTCTCAATTCACCGTGGCAGATTGCTCTTTTCACAAATCCAAAATTTTTCAATCTCTGGGCCGGGCCTTTTTGCAACATAGCCAATGCGCTGGCCATAAACACTCTGCTTAAATTTGGATTTTCAGGAGCCATTGTCAGCCCCGAACTTGATGGTAAGGATTTTTTAAATCTGCCGGAAAACAGCCCTCTGCCCCTGGGAATTGTTATCACAGGTAACTGGCCGCTTAGCATATCCCGTATCATTTCCAGTAAGTTTGAAACAGACACTGACTTTATTAGTCCAAAAGGGGAACATGGCTGGGTAAAAAAATACGGCTCTGATTTCTGGGTGTATCCTAACTGGAAGCTTGATATAAGCTCTAAAAAAGACGAGCTTAAAAAGGCGGGTTACCTCTTGTTTGTGAAGCTGATCGAACCAGTGCCTGCCGAGGTTAAGATGAAAAAAAGACCTGGATTGTGGAACTGGGATTTGAAGCTTAACTAAAAGTAACCGTTCACAATTCAGAGGTTCAAAGTTCAAAGTTAAATTTCAGCGGGACACGTAGTGAAGCATTAGCGCTATCCAGGGAGCCTCGAAATTTCTGAAAAGAAAAAATATCAGTGATGATCAGCGTAGATCGGTGGCAGAGCACTTACCTTTTTTATTGAAAATCTCTGTGTGCTCTGTGATCTCTGTGGTAAGAGTTTTTTATAACGAATCGAAATATTATTATGAAAACAAATAAAGGCAAAGTATATCTGATCGGTGCGGGACCTGGTGATCCAGGACTTATTACAGTAAAAGGATTGGAATGCATTGAGAAGGCAGATGTCATAATT
>JASEIZ010000071.1 GCA_030017395.1 Desulfobacterales bacterium
ATTGGGATCTCGCGGCCTTTTTGATTTTTTATGGTTGCCCGTTGGCCCACTGTAGCCTCACCAGTTTCCAGAGCCTTTTTTATAGGGCACTCATCTTCGCAGATCGAACTATGAAACACTTCGCAACACGGCATTCCAATTGCATCTTCACGTGACAAACCTACCAGGCGCGCTGCAGCCTCATTTATGAATACCACATTCATCTCCGGATCAACCGTGAAGAAGGGGTCGGAAATTCCGAGCTTGAGGCTATTGGCATATTCCATCCGGTCTCGTATGCTTTTTACCATCTGGTTGAAGTTGCGAGACAATGCTCCGATCGAGTCTTGATGATCATCTATAACTTTTACAGTAACATCACCTGCGGCTACCTGGCCGGTTTTTTTCCCAAGCAGGCGGATACGCTGCGAAACCAGCCTGGAAAAGAAAAAATTGATGAAGATCACCAGTCCTATGAGAGCAGTCGTGAAATAGATAATAAGTCTGTTTCTGGTCTGAACTATTGCCCCAAGTACATCCCCCACATGCTGTTTGATGACCATTGCGCCAAGGACCTTTCTGCCGGTTCCATGACAGTGGCGGCAGGATGATTCATTAAGAATTGGTTTAATGGTTACCAGAAAAGACTTTTTGTTCTCTACGTCTGGAAATGATTCTCCAGGAGCTTTGCCGGTTGCCAGCGCTTGAGCCAAAGCCTTACGCGACTTGTTTCCATTAAGATACCTTTCCATGCCGCTGTTAATGCGTTCCTTTTCCGATGCATAAGAAATTTGCCGGCTAAAGTCCAGAATGTAAACCTGGATGTCGTCTATGTGTTGTTTGACATCTTTCATCTGCTCTTTTATTGTTTTATCATCTCCTATCGACATGGGGAACTTCATAGCGCTGTAAATATTTTCCATGAGATTGTATGAAGAGCGCTCTACCTGGTCCATAGCGGTCTTTTTATGTATTAACAGGCTCTGATAAAGACTAAGACCCATAAAGAAACCCACAAGAACGACTGTGACTGCAAACATCTTGGTTCGCATTCTCGTGTTTTTCAAAAGTTCATTAATCGAGTTTCCCATTAGCTTAACCTATTGAAAGGACTTAATAGCCTCTTCCTTTGAGCCAAAAATATCAATTATTCTATCCATCCGAACAAGCTCAAATAGTGAACGAACCGGCTCCTGAACTCCGCACAGTTTGAGGTTGCCTCCCAGCTTACTTAACTGTTTTTGGCAAAACAACAGTGTTCCGCACCCTGAGCTGTCGACAAATTTTACATGACTCATTTCAAATACCATTTTATGGCTTTCATTAAGTATAGAAGCAAAGCCTGTCTTGAATTCATCGGTATTGCCGGCATCAAGAACTTCATTCAGCACCGCTACAACAGTAATGTCGCCAATTTCTTCCGTACTTAATTCCATCTTAATTACCTCCGGTTAGCTTAATTTTCAAACAGGTGCAATTTTTACCTTGATCATCCCGAGAATACAGCACTTCGTTCACAGCATGAGCAATTATGTGAAGACCGAATCCGCATTCACGTGATCCGTCAAATACCGGCTGTGGAACCGATTTCGGCTCGAACCGTTCGCCCCAGTCATAAAACCGAATTTCAATTTCGTCAGCAAAGGCTTCGGCATTGATTTGAATCATTTCGCCGCTGCGGCTTTTATATGCATGTTTAATTATATTGACCGCAACTTCGGTAACAGCCAGTTCGATCATGCCTATACGCCTTGCGTCCAAAGAAGAATCCTTTACTCTATCGCAAAACTCCCTGGCAAAAGCTCTGACCTTTTCCAGCTCTTTCAGGTCGCTTATTATCTCAAGTTTTGACTTGGTTGACGAAACAGAACATGATGCCCTTTTATCAATCTTGACCAAAACGCATGTAACATCATCATCAAAGGTTTCGGATTCTGAAAATGCGACAATATCGTTCCAGATACCGTTTATAAGATTTCCAGGCTCAATTTTTGCGTTTGTCTGCACAAAATCGACCAGACGTTTTTCGCCATAAAGATTACCGTTCCTATCTTTGGATTCTGTTATGCCGTCTGAATAGAACACAAAAAGGTCTCCTGGTTTGAATCGAACGGTTTTCTGCCTGAACGGCTGCTTTTCCGGAAAACCGAGCGGCATATTAACCCCGCGGAGCAGACTGCAGTTGTTTGTATCATTATTAAAGTGAATAGTCCTCATATGGCCGCAATCAACAAAGCTATACACATATCTTGCCATATCGAATCTCGCATAACACAGGGTTGCAAAGGTTTCCAAATCCTCGATCTGATCGATCACTTGTTTGTGTAGAGATGAAATAATTTGAGCCGGCTCAGGTAGATTATTCTTGTTGGTTAAAAAACTTAGTTCATTCAAAACACGTAAAAGATGACTCTTTAATGCCGCACCCAAAATGGCTGCAGGGATTCCCTTGCCCATAACATCTCCAACCACAATGTCAAAACACAGGTCGCTGTGTTTAAAGAAATCATAAAAATCACCGTCAATCTTTTGTGAAGCAGCTGTTAAATGAGCTGTCTGAATCCCCTGAATATTATGTGGCGGTTGACCGAGCAGAAGGGTTTGCTGGATTCTGGAAGCTATATATATTTCCTGATCACGCGCTTCTTTAAGAGAAAGATGTGTCTTGACCCTTGCTTTTACTTCAGCTGCATGAAACGGTTTAGTGATATAATCCAGCGCGCCTGCTTCAAATCCTTTGGTTTTGTGTCCCTCTTCACTCATTGCAGTAATGAAAATTACTGGAATATCTTTGGTTTTTATAGCAGCTTTAAGCCGGGTGCATACCTCATATCCATTCATTTCAGGCATCATGATGTCCAGAAGGATCAGGTTCGGCAGATGTTTATCTGCGTATTCAAGAGCTTTTGCCCCGTTTTTGGCGATCCCCAACCGGTAATCATTTTTCAATGTATTTACCAGCAAATCGATATTAATTGAATTATCATCGACAATCAAAACTAAAGGCTTAACTTTTTTCATGGTTGTCACCTGTTTTATTTTAACCGCCTGTCTATCTTCGATGCAATTTCTTCCAGGCTTTTCAGAGCCTTGCCATAATCATAATCATTCAACCGGTTTTCAAGTTCCTGGTATGTCGAGAAATCCAGATGTTTCTTAATGTCTTTAAAGCTAATATCAATTTCTTCAGGATCGGCAAGTTCAAGGGCATCGGCAAGCTGTTTTAATAAGGGCATAATCTTTGCGGGATCAACAGAGCCGGCTTTAACATCCAACAGCTCGCTTTTACCCATATCAGCAAGAGGCTGCAAAGATTCAAGCACCTGATTCAGTGCTGTTGCCACGTTATCAGCCAAATTTTCCCCTGGAGCTCCTTTACTGCTTGCTTTTTCAAGCTGAAATGCCGCCTCTTGCAAATCAACAGCTCCGATATTGCCTGCGCTCCCTTTGAGGCTGTGAGCCAAATGCATAAGTGTTTCCCAATCTTTCTTGTCAAAGAGATCCTTTATGTTGCTGGAAATGTCCTTATTGTTCCTGAGAAATCCAATGAGTATACGTTTAAAAACATCGGCACCAATATCCAGCGCTTTCAAGGCGTCCTGTATGTTTATCCCGGGCAGTTTAGCCGGAAGAACCTCGGCTGCGATAACAGGGGTATCCATAGCTTCTTTCTGAACAACTGTTTCAGCTTCTTTGTCGTCCGGCAGCCCTTTTTGTGGTTTTATCGTTCTCCATATTGTCTGGAATAATCTGTCCTGATTTATGGGTTTGCTAATGTAGGCATCCATTCCGGCTTCCAGACATTTTTCCTCATCACCTTTCATGGCATGAGCTGTCATTGCAATTATCGGAAGCAATTTCAATTCCGGGATTTTTCGAATATTAGCAGTGGCTTCATACCCATCCATTTTCGGCATCTGGATATCCATTAGTACGGCATCAAACCGGCCTTTTCTTGCCGCCTCGACCGCATCCTCCCCGTTGTCGACAATTTCGAGAATGATTCCTGCTCCCTCCAGTATTGCCTTTGCAATTTCCTGGTTTGTTGGATTATCCTCTGCCACAAGAATCCTAACCCCTTTCATGTGTTTCCTGTATATTGATGCTTTTGTTGTGATTTCTTTATCGGGTCTTGTTTCCCTCAATTCCTTTCCAAATGCGTCCATTATAGCATTAAAAATGGTTGATTGGAATATGGGTTTGGTCAGAAAAGCGTTGATTCCTGCCTTTTCAGCCTCCAGCTTTTCGGCTTCTTTTCCAAATGCGGTCATCATTATTATCGGAATAGTAAGCTTCAAATCCTGCCTGATTATTCTTGAAGCCTCAATCCCATCCATTTCAGGCATGCGCCAATCAATAATCACCAGATCAAACGGTTCTTTCGTGGTATGGTTTTCGCAAAGCATCTCGATAGCCTCTTCGCCCGACGAGACCAATTCCATACTGAAACCAAAAGACTCCAGCATTTTTTGCATGATGGCTCTGCTGTCAGAGCGGTCGTCCACAACCAACACTTTTAATTTCTGGATATCAGGCGGCGGTATTAACCTGCGTCTGTGCCCTTTATCCCTGCGTTTAAAAACAACTGTAAAATGAAAAGTGCTTCCCTTGCCAAGTTCACTTTCAACCCAGATTTTACCATCCATCAACTCCACAAGCTGCTTGCAGATGCTAAGCCCCAATCCCGTGCCGGCATATTTTCGCGTAGTGGACACATCGGCCTGACTAAAAGGTTTAAAAAGTTTGGAGAGATGTTCGGGCGCTATCCCAACACCTGTATCTTTTACAAAAAACGCAAGCGTTACCCGGTCTGAGGTTTCTTCCAAAACCTTCACTCCAACAAGAATAATGCCGCCCTTTTTTGTAAACTTGATTGCGTTGTCCACCAGATTCTTGATAATTTGCTGGAGACGCAGCGAATCGCCTGTAAGCGCATTCGGCGTTTTCAGATCCATGTCAACAAGAAATTCTATATTTTTCTCAGAGGCCTTTTTGATGAACATGTCCGTTACTCTATCCATTACTACATCGAGCATAAAAGGCCGTGATTCCAGATCAATCCTGCCTGCCTCAACCTTTGAGAAATCAAGAATATCATTTATAAGTTCCAGCAGTGAATAGGCTGAAGATTGTATGATTCCAAGATAGTGACCAACTTTGGGGGGCAAATCTTCACTCAGCGCCAGGTCGGCGGCGGCAATTACTCCGTTCATAGGAGTCCTGATTTCGTGACTCATGTTGGCCAGAAACGAACTTTTTGCTTCAGTAGCCAATTCCGCGGCTTTTTTTGCTTTAATCAGGTCTTTCTCTGCATGGTCACGAAAGGAGACCTCTTTCTCAAGTCTGATACGGGATGCTGAAAGCCCCCGGTTTAGACGCAGGATTTCGATGATAAAGCCCAGCATAACAACAAATATAATCGCTGCGGATAAAAACCAGTACCAGTAGTTTTTAAAAACTTTTGTAAGGGTTATTTTGCCAAAATCCTTGTAAGGCTCGACTTTTAGATACTTTAAACACTCATGTACCGATTGATAGTTCATGGGGATGGTCCATCCCCCGCATTCTGCCGCTATAGCCGCAGGAGAATCCACAGGCATTTCGAGCAGGGCTACTGCAACTTCTTTTGCCAGTTTATCGGGAGTGTGTTTGAGTTCCGCCATGGGCCATTCAGGATATCCTCTGGTTGAGTGAGGAAATGGCGGACAATTCACGACCTCGCCGCCGTGTTGTTCATGAGCCACATAAAAGTTTTGTATATTAATCTTCCCTTCATTATGCATTCTTAAAAATGTATCTGACCTTACTGTTCCGGCATCTGCCTCGCCGTCTCTGACCGCGTAAACGACAGCATCCTGTGTTTCGCAAAATTTAAGCTCTTTGAAATCTTTATACCGATTAATCCCCTTTTCTTTCAATTCGCGCCATGCCATCCTCCAGCCCCCAAAAGAGCCTTCTGCTGTGGCTGCAAAGCTTTTGCCTTTGAGGTCATTAATCCGGCGCATGTCGCTCCGATTCGCCTTCCAGAAAATCACCCCCCAATATTTGGTATAAAAGTCATCAAAACACCAGTTTTTCAATGTAGCGATACGATTTGCTCCGTACCGATATTCAAGTTCTACATAAAAGGATGAGTTGGCCAGAATAAAATCGATCTCTCCTTTTTTAACAGAAAGATGAACTTGATCGTGCTCAAGGGGTATAATAACAAAGGTTTTGCCGGGAATCCTGGCTGTAAGATATTTTGCGGTAGGCGACCACTTTTCCAGGCATCGCTCAATTCCTCTTTTGGCAAGAACTCCGATTTTTACCTGATCATCATTTGCCAGAACAATGCATGCTGCCGTCAAGGTAAAGAATAAAGCTATAGTCAGGCAGACTACAGATACTGAGAGCTTGGAAAAATGTTTAATTTTCACAGGTCTCACCTCATTATCGGTTTTATGGTAAGCGTTCGCGGAACATTGAAATTAATCAAATGGTGTCCATCCACAAGTGGTAGATTTTGGTTCCTGGCAAGGCTCGAGCGTTTTTGTAATCGCAGGCATAGCGCGCCTATTCCGAGGATTGCAAAAAAGCGAGAACGCCGCCAGGGGCCAAAAGATGCCATTTGTGGATGGACACTAACTATCCGGCCAGCATAGGCAAGGCTACATCTTTTGCTTTTTGCTTGCCGTAAAGCAGCTCCACTAACTTTATTGCAAACTCCATGGCTGTTCCCGGACCCTGACTTGTAACACATTCATCATCCACAACCACTCTGTCTTCAACTGCATCGGTATTATCAAGTTGATTTGCAAGGCTCGGATAACAGGTCGCTTTTTTCCGACCTATTAATCCATGATGCTGAAAAACAACCGCGGGAGAGGCGCAAATAGCCGCATACAATCTTCCTTCGCGCTGCTGACGTTTTAAAACCAGCTCCAATTCTTTCGAGTCACGCAAGTGCTCAGCTCCGGGCATACCGCCCGGCAAAGCAATTAAGTCATACACGATCTCCGCACAATCAGAAATAAGCTTGTCTGCAACCAGTTTTACTCCATGAGCCGCGGTAACCTGTAATTTGTTCACGGATGCAACAGTCACATAAGCACCTGCCCTTCTCAAAACATCAATAATACACATTGCTTCAATTTCTTCGATGCCGTCCGCTATCGGCACAAGAACTTTTTTAGACATATATTTCTCCTTGAATTTGTTATTATTTAATGTTTTCTTTATTTCTTTAAAATACCAGATTGTACTATTTCTGCAACATCTAAATAGCTTTCATGTTGATTTTACAAAAATATCCTTCTATATTTGGTAACATTTCACGGTTAAAAAAACTGTGCACTGTAAACCGACAACCGTAAACGGTTACTAATTATACAAATGTATATTTCAATCCGCCAAAGAGTTATGGCAGACCAACAGCTAATCACTTAATATATTTTAATATGAGCTTAAAAAACACGATTATAATTCTTATCACAGCCTTCTTCTTTGCGGCATGTACGCCAAAACAGCTTCAAACGGCCAGGCCTGTATACGTTGATCCTGGAGACATCCTCTTCGCACAGGCTGAAGATCTGTTTCAGGCAAAATCATATGAAAAAGCAATAATCAAGTATACTGAATATCTTTCCGGATTTCCAAAGGGTCGTATGGCAGATGCAGCTCTGATGAAAACAGGAACTATATGGTCTAATCTTGGAAATAATGCAAAAGCGCTCGATTGTTATAATCGTTTAATCGCCGATTATCCGAAAAGTCCTTTTACGCCTGATGCTATGGTCGAAGTTCTTTTTATGCTTTACAACGAAGGCAAATACGATGAAGTAATCAAGCAGGCAAATGATATAATAGGAAGCAATATTAAAGGAATTAATATTGTCAGAACATATATTATTCTTGGCGACGCTTATCTTGTGACAGGCTCTCCAAAAGATGCCGTTAATTTCTATATTTTAGGGCTTAACAAAGCAGAGGTCACTGAAAAAGAACTTATAATCGCAAAAATAAATAAAGCAGCCGAACCGCTTGACACAGCCGATATCATATTTTTTTTAAATCAGCTGAAAAACAAACCGCCTGCCGGTTATCTTATGTACCGGTTGGGCCAAAACAAAGCTGAAAAAGAAAAATATGATGATGCTGAAAAGATATTGTCGCAATTTATAGAAAGGTTTCCGGAACACGAAAACGCATCAAAAGCTCAAAAACTGGTAGAGGAAATTAAAAAAAAGGCTGTATACAGTAAATACACAATAGGATGTTTGCTCCCGCTAAGCGGCCCCTATGAAAGTTTCGGCCGCAGGGCATTAAAAGGCGTTGAACTCGCTATGAATCAATTTTGCTCACAAGGGATTCAACATGCCGTAAAGCTGATTATAAAAGATACGGAGTCTAATGCAGATAGGGCTGCTGCGGCTGTAAAAGAATTGTTCGAGGAGCATGTTGCGGCAATTGTCGGCCCAATTTTTACGGCAGAATCTGCCGCCCTGTCAGCACAGGACAAAAATATTCCAATTATTACCATAACACAAAAGAATGATATTGCCGATATTGGAGACTATGTTTTTAACAATTTCTTCACTCCAGCAATGCAGGTTCATGCTCTTGTGTCTTATGTAACTGAAAAACTGGAACTTGGCAGTTTTGCGATCCTTTATCCCGATGATAACTATGGAACAACATTTATGAATCTGTTTTGGGATGAAGTCACGGCTTATGGTGGAAAGATTGTGGGTGTTGAATCATATAATGTCAAGCATACGGATTTTGCCGATCCCATCAAAAAACTTGTTGGTCTTTATTATGAAGTTCCTGACGATCTAAAAACAACAGATATATTGATCGAAAACGATGAAGATATTGTGGCTGAATATTATGAAGAAGGCAAAGAAGATAATATAAACAAAGATCAAGAAAAAAACAAAGAGGAACAAAAGCCTGAACCAATCGTTGATTTTGATGCTATCTTCATTCCCGATGCACCGGAACGGGCAGGATTGATTATACCACAGCTGGCATTTTATGATGTAAAGAATATTTATCTTTTAGGCACCAATCTGTGGCATTGTGACAGTTTGATTAAGATGGCGCGGCGTTATGTCCAAAACGCTATTATGCCGGATGTTTTTTTTGCGGAAAGCTCTTTAAAACAGGTCGCTGATTTTGTGGCTGTTTTTGAACAAACCTTTAAAAAGAAACCAGGATTTATAGAAGCTGTAGCTTATGACTCTGCAATGATATTATTCCAGATTGTAAGCAGGCCTGATATTCGATATAGAAGTTCCATCAAAAACGCATTAATAAATCTTAACAATTTTCAGGGCGTAACAGGTATTACATCGTTTAATCATAACGGAGAGGCAAAAAAAAGGCTGTACCTTCTTCGCATAAAGGGCGAAAAATTTGTTGAACTTGAATATTGATGAACTCGTAAAAAGTCGAAAAGTTCTCTT